>DATDPG010000043.1 GCA_035292885.1 Bdellovibrionota bacterium
CGTCGGCTACGATTCCGATCACCAGCCGCTCAGGCCGCACGACCGCCTGGTAGTGCTTCTGAAGTTTCTCCGACGTCAATCGGCGAAGGGAATCGGGCGTCCCCAAAAGGTTAAAGCCGTAAGGGTGTCCGGGGAACATGCTCTCCAGGAAAAGATTGTTCGTTCTCGTTTCGAAATAATCCTTCTGCGTTTCCAGTTCGCGCAGCATCGCCGTGCGTTCTTGCTCCACCACCGATTCCTCGAACAGCGGATCGATCAAAACGTCCGCGAAAAGATCGAGAGCGGAGAGAAGATTTCCGCTGACCACGTCCATCCGCTGGCCTTGGGAACTCTTTCCGGCCACCGCAGCCATTTCGGCTTGCAGAAAAATCTTCTCCTCGGCGATTTGCTCGTCGGACCGGGAGGCGGTGCCGCGATCCACCGTCGATGCGATCAATTGAGAGATGCCGTTCACGTCGGCACTCTCGGCCCACAAGCCGCCGACGGCGGAGGCGTAAAGGCTCGAGATCCGGACCCCGGGAAAATGGCGGAACACCACGCGCACTCCGCCGGGGAGCTTCCAGCGCTCCACGTCCGCATCCAGCGACGGAACGCCGACCATCGCCCGCCGCTGTGTCTTCGGACGCATCGCTTGATCGACGAGATCCTGCAACTGCTCGAGCGAAGGGGCCTGCTCCGATTTCGGCCGCAAGAGAGCGATCCCCATCTGCCGAGGGTCGAGATAACGGCGCGTGATTTCTTGAACCTGCCGTTCGGTGACGGAAAAGATTTGATCCCTGTATTTGGCTTCGTACTCCACGGAACCGAATACGGTCTCATAATAGGCCAGAGACTTCGCCCTTCCTTCGACCGTTTCGTCGTTAAAAACGATTTCCTTATCCAGATTGAGTTTCGCGCGGTTCAGTTCCGTAGCGGATACTTCCTCTTCGTGCAGCAAACGAATCTGCTCGAGAAAAGATTTAAGGAGATCGAGGTCCCTTTCTTCGTACGGCAGTCCCTGAATCACAAATTTTCCCGTCTTAAAGGGGGAAAACATGCTGGAGCCGACCGACCTCGCCAGTTGCTGTTTGACGCGAATCTCACGATAAAGGCGGGAGACCTCTCCTTCCCCTAGAACATACGAGAGGACATCCAATGCGGGGACGTCGGGATGGTCGACTCCGGGGATCGAAAAAGCGAGGTCGAGAATCCGCTCTTGTTCTCCGCGCGTGACCGCAACATAGCGGAGAGAGTCGAGATTCGCGGGATTCCCGACCTGCGTTGGAACGAGCGGATCCGTGGGATCGTTATCCGACGATAGTTCCCGGACCGCCTCGACCAATGAATGCCAGTCCACGTCGCCGGCCACCGCGAGAATCATGTTGTCCGGTCGATACCAACGATGGAAATAGGAGCATAGATCCGCGTGCCGCAATCCGCGCACCGACTCCATCGTCCCGATGACCGGCCGGCCGTATCCATGATCGGGATAGAGCACTTCGTAAAATTTCTCGCCCAGGACATTGTCGAGCGCATCGTTCCCCTCCCGCAACTCTTCCAGGATCACCTGTCGCTCGATTTCCATTTCTTCTTCATCCAGACGCGCGTGAAAGACCATATCGAGCAAGACGTTGAGCCCCTCGCGCCAGAAACGATTGGAAAGCTGAAGATGATAGGCCGTCTGTTCGAAGCTCGTGAAGGCGTTGATGTTTCCGCCGAGGTTCTCGATCTCGTCGTTTAGTTGAATGGCGTCCCGGTTCTCGGTCCCTTTGAACAACATGTGCTCCAGGAAGTGGGAGACACCCCCTTCGGCGCGACTCTCATGGGCGCTACCGACCTTCACCCACAGATGGTAGGCTACGGCCGGCGAGGCGCGAGCCGACTCATGAACCAGGACCAGTCCGGACGGAAATACGATTTTTTGAGAGCGCGCGCGCCGGGAACCCATGGGGGGAGGGAAGCTATCCAACCTGCCCGGCGGTGTAAAGAGACCGCTACCAGGTGACGCGCGCCGGATACTGGGAAACCAGACGATCGGGAGTTAAAATCACCAGACCGTGCACCAGCGCCTGGCTGACGAGCATTCGGTCGAAGGGGTCCCGATGGAATTCAGGGAGTCGAATGACGTGAAGCGCTGATTCCTCGTCCAGGGCTAGGGAAGATATCCCGTGCTTGTTCCGTTGCGCGGGAACGTACTTCGAGGGCTCATCTGGAAACGGGAGGCGGCCCAACGACCATTTGAGGGCGATTTCCCAGTCGGAAACCGCGCTCAAGAAGATCTCATTATCGGGATCCATAACCAACGCCCGAGCCGATTCCGAAAGTTCGGGAGCATCCAAGAGAATCCAGAGAAACGTGCACGTGTCCAAAAGGATCTTCATCCCTCGCCCCGAAATCCCCGTTCCACATCCGACGGCAAGGGATCGAAGAACGATTTCGGGATGGAAAACTGGTTCTTGGCAAGCCCAATGGGCCGGCGACGCGTACGCTTGGTAGCGAGCCGTCGGATCTCCGCAATCGGCGAATTTCGTTTGCAGAGAAGCACGATCTCCCCCTGAAGAACACGGGCAAGGTACCGAGAAAGATGGGTTTTCGCCTGGTGGATATTCAATTTTATCATGAGTCAATCATGAACTAGATACTAGATCATGTAAATAGTCATATTTATAGAATAACTTGAACAAATTTAAGAAGTTGGGCATGAACTTTTCCCACGATGAGCGAACGTCTTCCCATTCGACCCCTGGGTCTCTACGTGCATATTCCGTACTGCACGAAAAAATGTCCTTACTGCGATTTCTACACACGCCCCCTGCCGACGCCGTCCGACGTCGAACGCTACGTTCGGGCACTTGTCCGAGAAATCCGACAGAGCGAGCGATTCGGCTGGCGGAAAAACCAACCCCTGCAGACGATCTTCCTCGGCGGAGGTACGCCGAGCCTTCTCTCTTCCGCTCACCTAGACTCGATTCTTTCCTCGATTCGTTCCGCTTTTTCGCTGGATCGCGACGCGGAAATAACGATGGAGATCAACCCGGAAACCGTGACGCAAGACCGCGTTCGAACTTGGCGTGACTTTGGCGTCAATCGCGCCAGCCTCGGCGTTCAGACGCTCCGATCGGATCAATTGCGTCGCTTGGGCCGCGAACATGATGGGACCATCGCCCGGCACGCGTACGACCAACTCCGTTCCGGCGGGTTTAAGAATCTCAGCGTAGACCTGATGTACGGCCTGGAAGCCCAGACAGGAGAAGATTGGGCGCGAACGCTTTCCGATATCGTGCCGTGGGAGCCCGATCACATCTCCGCGTACAACCTCACGGTCGAATCCCGAACGCCGTTTGGCGGTGAACTGGACCGTGGAACGTTGCGGCTTCCGCAGGAGGAGATTCAGACGGAGCTTTTCCTGATCGGGCGGCAGTTTCTTCAGGAACAGGGCTACATCCAGTACGAAATTTCCAATTACGCCCGGCCGGGATTTGAAGCCCGCCACAACCTGATCTATTGGACCGGCGGCGACTATTGGGGCGTGGGAGTTTCCGCCCATTCGTTTCAGCGAAGATCGTCGGAATTCATCCGATGGTGGAATCCGCGGGATCTTTCGCGCTACGTCACCGCGGTGGAAGCCGGATCGCTCCCCACCGAAGAATCTGAAACCCTTTCAGTGGAGACCCACTTTGGCGAGCGGCTGATGACCGGCCTGCGCCTTAGCCGCGGCGTCAATCTCCAAGAGCTGAGCCATGATCTGAAATTTCCGGCTCCCTCACACGCTCTTGAAGCCATCGCCCGTTTCTCCTCCACAGGCCATGTTCGCCAGAACGGCGACCATTTCTCCTTCACGCCGCAAGGAATGCTTCTCTCCAATGAAATCTTTCGTGAGCTGATCACGAGGTGATCCGCCCCGCTTCGTCGGGCAACCAGCCCTGGACTTTTTGTTGAATTTCCGGCACTTATCCTTGCCGTGAGCGATATTTCCCAAAGAAAACGGGAGGTTCTTTACGCCGTTGTGCACGATTTCATCGTTTCGGCCGAGCCGGTGGGCTCCCTTCAGATCGCCCGGAAGAAAATGATCCATTTAAGCCCGGCGACCATCCGCACCGTTATGGCTGAACTGGAAGAACGGGGGTATCTCGTTCGACCGCACAGTTCATCGGGCCGCGTTCCGACCAACCAGGCGTATCGTTTTTATGTCGACGAGTTGATGAGGCTGCGGCCGCTGACGGCGGACGAGAAGGACCAGATCCGCCAACGGGTTCACGCCGGCGCCACGGATTTGGGTGAGGTGTTGAAAGAGGCCTGTCGACTGATCTCCGCGAAAGCGAGCCAGCCGGGCCTGTCCATGGTTCCTCCGACCCACGCCCGAAGCCTGAAACACATTCAATTCATCCGGCTCCGCGACCGGCTCGTTTTGGTGATTTTGGTTTCCGCCACCGGAATCGTAGAGAACAAGATTCTGGAGATGGGGCACGGTTACACTCAAACGGAATTGGACCGCATGCATAATTATTTGAACGACCGCCTCGCGGGAATGACGATCGCCAAGGTGCGCCAGCAGATTCTGCTCGAAATGAAAAAGGCCCAGAGCCTTTACGATCAGTTGCTGACGCAAGCCCTAATCCTCGGTGAACGGGTTTTTTCGGACATGCCGCCTGACGTGCACATTGAGGGCCAAAGCCATCTTTGTTCGGATCCGGAATTCGCGGATCTGGAAAAGATGCAGCTGATTCTGCGTGCGCTGGAAGAGAAAACGGCGATCATCAAGGCCTTGGATCAATCGTTGGCCTCTCCCGGCGTCAAGATCTTCATCGGCGAAGAGATTCAATGCCCGGAAATCAACGGCCTGACGTTGGTCACGTCGGCCTACAGTGACAGCGAGGGAAATCGCGGACTGCTCGGGGTCATCGGCCCGACACGCCTCGACTACGCGCGCATCATCCCGCTGGTGGAATTCACTTCGAAGATCGTGACCGACGTTTTGCACGAGAACCAGAGATGACGAAAAAGGATCCGAAAATGGAAATCGACCCGGGACTCATCGACGAGGCGATGAAAAGCGTCGAGAAAAATCAGGTCCCGGCCAAGAAAGAGGATCTGGAACCTTCGGAAGCAAGAACGGAACAGGACAACCCCCCCCCGCCGTCGGATGAAATGTACGATCGCTTGCTCCGCGTGACGGCGGACTTCGATAATTTCCGGAAGCGGACCCAAAAGGAGAAGTCGGAGCTCGTTCGTTACGGAAACGAGCAATTGCTTCGCGATGTCATTCCGATCCTGGATAACTTTGAACGCGCGGTGGAACATTCCCGAAAAGCCACCGATGCCGAGTCGATCCGAACCGGCGTAGAATTGATTCTCAACCAGCTCAAAAGCACGTTGGAGCGATTCGGCGTGAAAAGCCGGTCCGCCGCGGGAGAGAAATTCGATCCTTTGATCCATGAAGCGGTGAACCATGTCCCCTCCGCCGAGCATCCTCCGCACACGGTCATCGAAGAGCATCAAAAGGCGTATTTTCTTCATGACCGCCTGATTCGCCCCGCGTTGGTGACGGTCTCCAAAGGGCCCGACGAATCGGGGCCCGAGGAACCGGCTTCGGAAGGGGAGGGTCGGGCCGATCGTGATACAAACGAATAATCGAGGTATAGTGAAAGTTTCCCATGGCGAAGATCATCGGAATTGATCTCGGAACGACCAACTCCTGCGTCGCGATCATGGAGATGGGCGAACCGGTCGTCATCCCCAACGCCGAGGGCTCCCGGACCACCGCTTCCATGGTGGCGTTCAACGAACGAAACGAGCGGCTGGTCGGCCAGGTTGCGAAAAGGCAGGCCATCACGAATCCCGAACGGACCCTTTACGCCATCAAGCGCCTGATCGGACGGAAATTCGATTCGCCCGAGGTCAAGAAATCGATCGAACTTTGTTCCTTTAAAATCGTCCCGTCGAAAAACCAGGATGCCTGGGTTCAGATGGGCGACAAGGCGATTAGTCCGCCGGAAGTTTCCGCCATGGTCCTTCAAAAAATGAAGGAGACGGCCGAAGATTACCTGGGCGAAGAGGTCACCCAAGCGGTGATCACGGTTCCGGCGTATTTCGACGACAGCCAGCGACAGGCTACCAAGGACGCGGGGAGAATCGCGGGGCTTGAAGTGGAGCGAATCATCAACGAGCCGACGGCCGCGGCTTTGGCGTACGGGCTCGACAAGAAAAAGAACGGAATGGTGGCGGTCTTCGACTTGGGAGGCGGCACGTTCGACGTTTCGATCCTGGAACTCTCCGGCGACGTCTTCAACGTCAAAGCCACCTGCGGCGACACGTTTCTCGGAGGCGAAGATTTCGATATGCGAATCGTCGACTGGCTGGTCGAGTCCTTTAAGAAGTCGGCCAACATCGACCTCAGGCAGGACCGCATGGCGCTCCAACGTCTGAAGGAAGCGGCGGAGAAAGCCAAACATGAGCTTTCCTCTTCGCTTGAAACCGATATCAACCTCCCGTTTATTACCGCGGACACCAGCGGACCCAAGCACCTCAATACCAAGCTCACCCGCGCCCAACTTGAAATGCTGGTGGAAGATCTCATTGAACGCCTGGCCGGCCCCTGTCAAACGGCCTTGAAAGATGCCGGCCTGGCCGTTTCCCAGATCGACGAAGTGATCCTGGTGGGCGGGATGACCCGCATGCCGAAGGTCATCGAGAAATCCAAAGAGATTTTCAAGCGGGAACCGGCCAAGGGAATCAATCCGGACGAAGTGGTCGCCATCGGAGCCGCGATTCAGGGGAGCATTCTCAAAGGGGAAGTGGACGAAGTTCTTCTTCTGGACGTCACGCCGCTCTCGCTGGGTGTCGAAACGCAGGGAGGCGTTTTCACCAAGCTGATCCCCAAGAACACGACGATCCCCACGCGGAAGAGCGAAGTCTTCTCCACCACGATCGACAATCAGAACATGGTGCGTGTCCACGTCCTGCAAGGAGAACGCGAGCTGGCCAAGGACAACAAATCTCTCGCCGTTTTCGAACTCGTCGGAATTCCTCCGGCGCCTCGCGGAATCCCTCAAATCGAAGTCACGTTTGATATCGACGCCAACGGAATCATGTCGGCCGGCGCGAAGGACATGGCGACGGCGCGCGAGCAGAGCGTGCGGATTACGCCGACGAGCGGACTGACGGAAGATGAGATCGGCCGGATCATCAACGATGCCCAAGCCCACGCGGCGGACGATCAGGCGCAAAAGCGGGTCACCGACGCGCGGAACGAATTGGAAGGGTTACTTTATTCGACGAAGCGGTCGTACAAGGAGCTTTCCGCCAAATTAAGTGAAGAGGAGCGGGTGAAGCTGGAGGAGTCCCTCGAAAAGGCGACGGCCGCCGTTGAGAGCGAGGAGATCGGCGTGATCCAAGAAGCTCTCACGCTGCTCAACGAGATCACGCACCAGATCGCCGAAAAGCTTTACAGCCGTGTCTCCCAATAAAAGCCTTCTCGGTTTCGCCCTTCTTCTCGCCTTTTTCTGCGGTTGCGTAAAAGAGCCCACGGTCATGCGAAACGGACTGGAAGTGACGGTGGAGCAAGCGTCGAAGATGGATTACGAAGAAGGGGAACAGTTCCTCCAAATGAAACGGTATCGGGACGCCTCGCAACGGTACCAGGGGATCGTCAGTCAAATGCCGACGTCGAGCTACGCCGATAACGCCCTTCTTCGATTGGCCCAAATTCAGCGTCTTCAAAAGAAACCGGACGACGCGGTTCCGCTCCTTCAAACGTTGATCGCTCGGTATCCGAAAGGGGATGCCGCCAATTTCGCGAAAGAAGACTTGGGAAAGATTCTGTTCAATAAGAAAGAGTATCGCTCGGCGGCCGAAATCCTGTCGGCGGTTCAGTGGAAGGAACTCCCGATCGACCGGCGTGAATCGCTCGAAAAGATCGCCCGGTCGGCGTTTGAAAAAGGTCAGCTCACGGATCGTATTTTTCCCTGGCTCGTGTCCGTATTCGATGCGACGGCCGAACCGCGGAGAGCGCTCGACCTCCGAAACGAGATCATTGAGGCCCTCGATCGGTCTTCCAATCCGGCGGATCTCGAACGCATCGTGGAAACCCGCGACGAGAAATTCCCGGCCGATTACGCCGCCTTCAAACTGGCCAAACTCGCCTATCACGCGGGCGACGCGGAAACAGCCAAGCGATGGGTCACCCGTTTCTTAAACCGCCATTCGGGCCATGAGTACGCTCAAGCCGCCGTGGCGTTATCGGAAACGCTTTATCGGAGCGATGACGTGGATTCCCGGGCGATCGGCCTACTGGTGCCTCTTTCCGGCTCGAATCGGATCTTCGCCGACCAAATGCTCCAGGGTGCCGCGCTCGCAATGAATGTCTTTCAGAAAACCAATAGCGGCGTTCCCTTCACGCTTTATATCGAGGATACGGGGGAGGACCCGGAGAGAGCGGTTGCCGCACTGGAGCGCCTCGTCCGCGAACGAAAGGTCATTGCCGCCGTGGGCCCCCTGCTTTCGAAACAGAGCCAAAGTGTTGCCCTGACGGCCTTGGACTATGGATTGCCGGTGATCTCATTGAGCGCTGCGGAGGGAATCACCGAGCTGGGAAGCACGATCTTTCGAAACGGCCTGACCAAATCGGCGCAGGCCTCCGGACTTGCGCACCTCGCCATCGATATTTTGGGCACCCGGAGAGCGGCGATCCTCTACCCGAGAAACAAGTACGGCATCGAGTTCATGACGTTCTTCTTCGAGGAGTTCACACGCCGCGGCGGTGAAATTCGGGGAGCCGAAAGCTACGAACCGGACAAACCCGATTTTGGCCCGCCGCTCAAGCGACTGGTCGGTTTGGAACCGATTGAACTGCGACAGAACCAAATCTGCTCCGAAGCAGAATCGAAGGCCCGGGCGTCCGATCCAACCGGTAAAGCTCGTCCCTGCTATCCCCGAGACAACCTTCCTCCGATCGTCGATTTCGAAGCGATCTTCATTCCGGACGGCTTCGACCGGGTTCAACAGATCGTTCCGACGCTGGCCTATTACGACGTCCGCGGCGTTCAGGTTCTGGGAACCAACGTCTGGAACACGCCCGAACTTCTGAAGGGGGACAGCGCAAAATACCTGCAAGGAGCGCTCTTTTTGGACGGTTTCTTCCCTCAAAAGAAGGAACCGCCCACGCCGGAATTCATGGAGCGTTTTTATCGGGTCTACGGAAGTGAAGCCGGAATCCTGGAAGCCCAAACCTACGACACCGTTTCGATGGCGCTTTCGGTTTTGTCCAACGATCGTCCCGACAACCGGCGCGCGTTCGCGGAGGCGCTGAACCGCATCGCGAAATACCCCGGAGTCACCGGCGAAACCGATTTTTCCGGCCGCAGAGACGCCGTTCGAAAGCTCACCGTCCTGACGGTGGACGGCGACAAGATCGTTGAACTCGACTGATCCGAACAACATGTCGCGGCTGGAGGACCTACATTTTGATAGGTTGACCTACTGATTTTGATAGGTTAATCTTTCGATATGTCAAAGCTGATTGAGCTGCCCTTTCTCCAAGCGTTGCGAAAGAATCTATCCCGTCGGCATCCGCTCATTCAGGTTGTCATCGGACCGCGACAGGTGGGCAAGACTACAGGCATTCAGTTATTCCTCAGTCGGTCTTCAAGCCCGTACCATTACGCGTCCGCCGATGGTCCCATCACAAAGGGAGCCGACTGGCTGTTCGAACAATGGAAGTTGGCAGAGGCAAAATCTCAAAATGTCATCCTTGTTGTGGATGAGGTCCAAAAAATTGAACGCTGGTCGGAGGCGCTCAAGCAACTCTGGGACGAAAAAAAGAGCCGCAAATTTAAAGTGATCGTTCTCGGCTCCAGCTCTCTAACGATTCAGAAGGGATTGAGTGAGAGCCTGGCGGGTCGGTTTCAATTACACAAGGTGTGGCCCTGGAGTTTCTCTGAGAGCAAGAAAGCCTACGGCCTATCTTTCCAGCAGTATCTTGTATTCGGTGGATATCCTGGAAGCTACCCCCTGATTTCCGATCGTTCAGGCTGGCTCTCGTACGTCAAAGAATCCATTGTGGATGCTGTCATCGGAAAGGACATTTTAAGCCAAGCGCGTGTGAAGTCTCCGGCTCTGTTCCGACAATGCTTTGACATCATCTGCTCGTATCCCGCTCAGGAGGTCAGTTACACGAAGCTCTTGGGCCAGTTACAGGACAAAGGAAACGTGGATCTCGTAAAGTATTATATCGAACTGTTTGAAGGGGCCTTTCTCGTCAAGCCGTTATTCAAATTCTCCAAGCGACCGGTATTGCACAGAAGTTCGTCGCCTAAGTTGTTGCCCCTCTGTCCCGCTCTATATTCAGCCACCGTGGATGCGGACCTCGGTCCCGAGGAGGAAGGGCGTGCGTTTGAAATCATCGTGGGCATGGCACTCTTACGTAAACCCGGACGCTTGTTCTATTGGAGGGATCGCCAGGCGGAAGTAGATTACGTGTACCAGTACGGGAAACGGCAGATCGCTATCGAGGTGAAATCGAATGCCAAGAAGACGGCCAAAGGCCTCAAGAAATTCGAGGAGAATTTTCCGGACAGCGAAACAGTGATTGTGACGCCGGACCAATACGAAAGCGTGTTGGATCGCTTGTAACGGCTTACGGGAACCCTCAGTCGCCGACGGCGACGGAGACCGGCTTCTCAGCCTCTAAGGAGGCGGGAACCGTGAAGGGTTCCGCCACCGCGTCTCGGCACTTCCGGAGATCCGGGGCAAACAATGTCTCCCGAAGTTCGCCGGCCAGCTTTCCATCCGCATCGATCGCAACCAGATTCAGTTCGTTCTGACGGTCGAGGGAAAAACTTTCAAAATTACACGACCCGAGACAAACGAAGACTTCATCAATGACCATCACCTTTGCGTGTGTCATGGATGAATAAAGGTGAGTTTGAATTCCCTCGCTCGCCAAGCGGCCAAAGTTGCGCCGCAGCGAGCGGTCCACGGTGGCGTGATTGCTCTTTTCGGGAACGATCAAATGAAGCTCCCCCACGCCGCGGCGCCTCGCGCACAGCAAGCCTTCCACGATCTCTCCATGGGAAAGATAGGCGTTTTCTATCCAGATGGAGTGTTCGGCGTTTGCAATCGCCTCGAGCAAAAAGGATTTCAGTTTCCGGTCGCCGTAATACGGTCGATGTGCGATCACCGTCGCTGTCGCCGAAACACCCTCCGAAGCGCCCTCCATCCTCGCCTCGGTTCGGGGCAGAGGGTTCGATGGCCCCGAATCGAGAAAAACTTCCATAAACCGGCGCTGAACTTCCGTCACGACCGGTCCGCGGGCGATGACACAGACCTCGTGCCAACCGAAATTGTGCGCCGTGGGATTGAAGCCGCTGATGAACGTTGTGTGATGATCCACGACGAGCGACTTCGAGTGGTGACGGCAGAGGCCGTATTTCCATCCGTAGCGGAAAATTTCGATCCCCGCCCTTTCCATTTCCCGGATCATTTCGCGAGTCGCCCGCCGCTCATCGCGAACGGCTTTCGTTTGGAACGGCAGAAAAGCCCAACGACCGTTGGTTTCCAGAAACATCTCCACGGCGTCGAAAATGACTTTGACGACGACACCCCGCCGGCGGGCCTCGATCAAGGCTTCCGCAAACGGCCGGCCGCCTTCGTCCGCTTCGATGTTGTAAAACTGGAACGTAACCGAAGATCGACTCTCCGCAATCGCCTCCAGCATCCGAGGGACAAACCGATGCGCATCGATCAGGGTTTCAAGGCGGTTGCCGTCGCTTACCGTGGCACCGAAGCGATCCCCCGCTTGCCGCAGCCAGCGGTCCCAACGGGAAAAACTGTTTTGGCGTGAATCCATTTTCAAAAGGAGGGCCGGTGTGTCATAAGATCGTTCATCTTACACGAGTACTTCGACCACATGAAGTTGCATGATTTTACGCAACAATTGCATTCGATTCCGGTGCCTTTATGTACATTCCGAGACCAAATAGGATTGAAAATACGACCTCCTGAGAAAATCGAGTATTAATAAGCCATGGACCCACAACACAATCAAAATAACGAGGAATTACTTGAGGTGGAAAAAAGGTTCACAAAACTTAGAAGCAGAGTGCTGAAACCCACGTTATTATTTTGTGGGACTTTTTTTGTTTTTATTTTTTTAGTGATAATGACTAAATCAATTTCGAAATCACTTTCTGAATCGGTTAGCATGGGGGCAGTTTTAGCATCCATGCTTTTCGGCACCTACCTGGTACTATTCAATAGACGTAATTGGAAGTGCCCATCCTGTGATTCACGCTGGAGGCCCACAGAAATCCTTGCTAGTTACAATTGGGACTACTGCGCTCAATGTGGGGTGCAACTTAAACGGAACCCCAGACATTCCATAAATAAACTCGACACCGTTGATTTAACGAGACTGCAACTACAATTTTCACGGAATATGCGTTGGGCAAATCGCAGCCTCATAATCACAATTCCAGCCTTTTTTTTCGGATCTTTTCTTCTTCTTAGAAAGACTGGATTGGAATCAAATATTGCATTGATTTGTGAGGCGATTTTGCTTGGAGTTGTGGTGGTCCCAATTCTTTACTTTCGTAGATGTATTTTTTGTAAAGCCGGAATTCGTGGGAAATCTTCTTATTGTTTTAGGTGTGGAACTTCGCTCGGACGCATCAGTAATTAATCCCTGGTCACTCGTGACGTATTTATTGATTTTCCTTCTCTCCTTCGTGGGCCCCTTTTTTTGGCCGCTCAACAATGAAGTCGTGCTCGTCGCCGCCCTAGCGACCGGAAAGGTCGATCCTTTTCTGACGGCAGCCCTCATCAGCGTCGGCTCCACGGCCGCGTTCATGGTGTGGTACGCCCTGGGGCGTTTCGCTCGGAGTATCCACCCCAAATGGCGCCGACAAATGGACCGAATCCCTCTTCAGAAATTCGAACGATACACCTCGATCGTTCTCTTTGTTTCCGGCGCAATTGCGTTCCCCCCCGTTACGGCGGTGGCCCTGCTTTCCGGGTCCCTCCGCCTCTCTCCCTTGAAATTCTTCGTTTTCGAACTCATGGGCCGCGCCACCCGCTTTTTCGTTCTCACCCGTATAATGGACCTGATGATCCCCTATTTCCAGAGCCATCACTACCACGAGTCACTCCTGCGTTGGCTTACAGATTGACGTCTTCTTCCTGATCCAGTTTTTTGCGCATTTTGTCGAGCAACTTCGCGAACGAAGACTTTCCGATCACGGAATTAAACTGGCTTCGGTAGTTCTTGATCAGATCGACGTCGTCCAGGATGATGTTGAAGATCATCCAGTTTTTCGGATTTCGGTGAAGCTCGTAAACGATTTCGATGTCGGCATCTCGGCGCGCCACTTTGGACCGTACTTTCGCCCGATTCCCTTTTATTTCCTCGGAGCCGTACGTGATCTGGTAATCGCCGATCAGATCGCGCGTCCTCCGCAGATAGGAATCTTCCACGAGGGCGATAAACAGTTCGGAAAACTCTTTCCGCTGCGCTTCGGTAATCCTCATCCAGTGATGTCCCAAGCTCATTCTGGCGAGGGACTGAAAATCAAAAAATTGGCGGACTTTCTCGGCGATCTTCTGTTCTTTCTTGCCATCGAGCTTCCGCTGTTCTTTGGGAACGCTTAAATCCACTAAAGATTTTAATTCGTCCGTGTACTTTTGGATGACGGCCGTGGGTGAATCGACGGACGTGTCTATGGTACTCACCGGCGTACTCACCGGCGCACTCGCCGGCGCGGATTTCGGTTGCGCCGGGGCCGGAACAGCCGCCGGCGAAGAAGGGACGGGCGGCTGCGCTGCGAACCCTCCCGATAAAACGGTGACGGTAAAGGAGAATGCCAAGATCCATTTTGCGGGAAGGTTCATTGTGACTCCTTTTTGTTCCGTAATTGTTGCAACGTGAACCGGATTCGCTTGACCGCCGTAAGATTGGTTGAAACTGCGAGCAGCGCGATTCCGAAGATCAACAGATGCTGCGCGGGCGGATTTCCTTTTCCGTAGAAGGGCATGAGGGAAACCTGCAGAACGGAACTCACCATCGATCCGAAGCCGATGACAAATACCCGCTCCGGCCGTTGCATGGCGCCGACGTGCTCGAGGCTCACGCCGAAGGCTTCCGCCCTCGACTTTGCGTAAGGCACGACCATCGACCCTCCCAGCGCCAGGAGAACGAGGGGCAAGACCCATGAAGCACGATAAAAGTACGCCAGGCCCGCGAAAAGAAAAAAATCCTGATAACGGTCCAGCACGGAGTCGAAGAAGGCTCCTTGATGGGTCACTCGCCCCGTCGCTCGGGCGACGCGGCCGTCCAAAACGTCCAGGCTTCCGCCCAAGAGCACCAGCCAGCCCGCTGTAAGAATGTGGCCGGTCGCGAAAAGTACTCCGCACAACACACAGACCACCAGGCCGGCGATCGTAATCGAGTTGGGAGAAATTCGGTTTCGAACGCAAAGAATCTCGAGCGGGCGCATGACTCGAAGCACCCACCACGATTTGATATCCGAACGGAAGATCAGCGATTCTTTGTCCAATTTGGCGGTGGATTCATCCATGGGCTTTGTCTGCGGCAGACCCATCTTCAATACCTCAAATCCGTGACTTCTTCCCCTACCGCGCGGGAAAGCTCGGCGACAGCGGAGTCGTACTCGTGAATCGTGTCGAAAAAAGATACTTTCACTTTCGAATAGGCGACAAACGCTTCGAGCAGGTCCTTTGCGGGGACGAAACCGACGCCGAAATTCAGCGTCGTGGCCGTCACCCAGCTTCGGCCCGCCTTGAATCCCTTGAGGGCGATCTTTACGCTGTCCCGCCGGGCCACGGCGTTCGAAATGGCTCGTTTGATTTCCAGCTCAATCCCTTGCAATGCCTGACGCTGATCGGCCAACGCCTGCTGGTACTCCGCCTTCGCCTGGTCGCGCCGCGCGGTCGTCATATGAAAACTCAGCTTTTGCTCCAGTCCGAGGCCTCCCCCGCCCACGTTGATATTGAAGTCGTCGGATAGATATGGGTTATCGATCTCTTGCCGGCCGGGAGCCTCGGCGAACTTATAAAAACCGCCGAGGTAAAACATGGGGAAATAATCGGCCTCTTGAACCTTAATCAAAGCCCGTCTCGCGGCCACCAGTTCCGTGAGCTGGCGCAATTCGGGGCGGGCCGATTTGGCCCGTTCCATGTATTGAATTTCAGGCTGAATCTCGAACTCCCGGAATCGGAGATCGTGATCCTGAATATCGATCGGTTTGTCCCGCGGAGCTTCAATGAGCACCGCCAAGGAGGCCAACCCGAGCTTGACGGCGCTGTTCAATTCGATCAGGCGCCGGTCGGTCTCCGCCTGAAACACATCCAGACGCATGAGATCAATATCGGTGGTATCGGGGCTGTGGTGAAGGAGTTTGTCCTCGACCAACTCCCGGGCTTTCGCCGCCCGTTGACTCAGCTCTTCAAGAAACTGTTGGAGCGAGAACAAATACGACAACGCGT
This sequence comes from Bdellovibrionota bacterium, assembly GCA_035292885.1. Lineage (NCBI taxonomy): Bacteria > Pseudomonadati > Bdellovibrionota > Bdellovibrionota bacterium. The sequence continues at coordinate 15,475 of DATDPG010000043.1, forward strand.
GATAGACCGTCTTGACGCGGTAAACGACTTCATTTCGAACCGAGAGGACGCCCGCCTTTCGAGCCTCCACTCCGCTTTGCGCCGCGCTCTTCAGACTCGAAAGCTTTCCGAACGTAAACAGCGGCTGAATAGCTTCGATCCGCACCTGAATGAAAGGCCCCAAATCTGAAATACCGCCGTCGACCACCGGAAAACTCGGCGGACCCGATCCGGGAGGGATGTCGGGCACGACCCCTCCCAAAACACGCACGCGCGTCTCCGGAAGGATATAGGCCCCCTTCACTTCGGCGAGACGAGCTTCAGCGTATTCCTGAAACGACTGAGCCGATTCGATAGCGGGCGATATGGCCAGGGCTCGGTGGATCGTAGTGGGTAAATCGAAGACTTCGGGCGCCGGTGTCGGTGTCGGTTGAGGGGTCACCTCAGAAACGGGTTCGGCTGCCCCCGCCATTATAGGCAGCATGCCGGCGGTGACGACCCAAATACGAAAGATCGAACTCATGGAATACCGAACCATAATCTAACAAAAACCTCCTAAAATTCAGGCACTTCGAACCGAGAAAAGTCCTCGTTTTTCATGTGGAAAGCTCCAAAAGTCAAGGATGATTCCTTGAGAACCACGGTTAGGGCACTATCCTAACGGGGTCGGAGGGCTGACGTGGCCGGGACCAGGAGAAAGAAAAAAAAACGCAAGAAGAGTTGGGTATACCCTTTGGTCGGCCTTCTCTTGTCGCTGACCGCGCCGCTCGGCTGGTTGCTGATCCAGGTCGGCCCCGTCCTGATTCTTCAATCGGGTGATTTTTGGTCGGCCGTCCGAGCCGACATCGGCGGGAATCCGCTCCTTTATGCCTATTTGCAGGTCGGGGCGACGGTCATTTTGGTGCTCTCCGGTCTCGCCCTCGGTATCCGAGACGATCGAATCCAGGAGCATTACAGCCATGTATTGAGCCAGCGCCGCCTTCTCGGAATTAAGAATCGCCAACTTGCGCGCCTTTCCATCACGGACCGACTGACCGGCCTGGCCAATTACTTCCGATTGCACGAAGTCCTGGCGGCGGAATTTCGGCGGGCCCATCGATACTCTCTTGAACTCTGCGTCCTCTTGGTCGATATCGACCACTTCAAAAAGATCAACGACACGCACGGCCACCTCTTCGGAGATTTTGTCCTCCATGAGCTCGGACAGATCTTCGCCGCCAACCGCCGTGAAAGCGATTACGTCGCTCGAACGGGAGGCGAGGAATTCTGTTTCGTCCTGACGCAGACGAACGTGGCCGACGCGATTCGCTTCGCCGAAAGGCTTCGCGAATCGGTGGCTCGGCATCGGTTCGAGTACAAAGGAATCCGGACCGATGTGACGCTGAGCGCGGGGGTGGCCTCCATCAAAGATTTGGCCAGCCCCACCGCGGAAGAAGGGGGAAAAGCGCTGATGTCGCTGGCGGACGAAGCGCTCTACGTTGCGAAACGCCATGGCCGGAACCGGGTGGAGCGTTATCGCCCTCGCCTGGCGGAGGTTCCCTCGCCGTTGGTCGCCAAAGGTTGATCCAGATCGTGAAGCGCACCCAGAAGGCTTCGAGGTGGCGAAATCGGACTCGGAGTGGTAAAAGACCCCACGCTCGAAGAGAGGACCATGTGACGGCATTTCCAAAATCTTTGAAGAACAAGCGGTTGCGAGCCTGGATCGAGGAGATGGTGGCTCTCTGCAAACCGAGTCAACTCCATTTCTGTGACGGTTCCCAGGAAGAATACGAACAAGTATGCAACCGCCTCGTCGAATCGGGGACGTTCACACGCCTGAATCCCAAAAAGCGGCCCGGCTCGTTCGCCGCATTTTCCGATCCATCGGACGTGGCCCGCGTCGAAGACCGGACCTTTATTTGCTCCGAGCGCCGCGAGGACGCCGGACCGACGAACAATTGGGCCGCGCCGGCCGAGATGAAGAAAACGCTGACGAAGCTCTTCGACGGCGCCATGGCGGGGCGCACGATGTACGTCATTCCGTTTTCGATGGGCCCGCTCGGTTCGAAACTTTCGTACATCGGCGTGCAACTCACCGATTCGGCGTATGTCGTCGTCAACATGAGGACGATGACCCGAATGGGAGCCAAGGTGTGGGAGGTCCTGGGCGACGGTCCTTACGTTCCCTGCCTCCATTCGGCCGGAAGACCTTTGGAACCGGGCCAAAAAGATGTCCCCTGGCCCTGCAACAGCGAACACAAATACATCGTCCAGTTTCCCGAGGAGCGGAGCATTTGGTCGTTTGGGAGCGGTTACGGCGGTAACGCCCTTTTGGGGAAAAAGTGTTTCGCCCTGCGCATCGCCTCGGTCCTGGCGCGCGACGAAGGCTGGCTCGCCGAGCACATGCTGATCCTCGGAGCGGAATCGCCTCAGGGTGACAAGACCTATTTGGCCGCCGCGTTTCCAAGCGCCTGCGGAAAAACCAATCTCGCCATGTTGATTCCGCCGATAGGATTCGACGGATGGAAGGTGACGACGGTGGGGGATGACATCGCCTGGATCAAACCGGGAGTCGACGGCCGGCTTTACGCCATCAATCCCGAGGCGGGATATTTCGGCGTGGCGCCGGGGACGTCCGAACAATCCAACCCGAACGCCATGGCGACGATCCGGAAAAATACGATTTTCACCAATGTGGCGCTCACGCCGGAAGGAGATGTCTGGTGGGAAGGAATGACGGAGACGGCGCCGCCGGAATTGACCGACTGGCAGCGCCAAAAATGGACGCCCGATTGCGGCCGAAAAGCCGCCCACCCGAACGCCCGTTTCACGGCGCCGGCTTTTCAAAATCCATCCATCGACCCCGACTGGGAGAATCCGAAAGGCGTTCCCATCGGCGCCTTCATTTTCGGCGGGCGGCGAAGCACGACGGTCCCTCTTGCCTACGAGGCTCTGGACTGGGATCGCGGCGTCTACCTCGCGGCGACCATGGGCTCGGAGACCACCGCGGCCGCGACGGGAACGGTCGGAAAGGTCCGGCGCGATCCCTTCGCCATGCTCCCCTTCTGCGGCTATCACATGGGGGATTATTTCCGGCATTGGCTGACTTTCGGCCGAAAGCTCAAATCCCCGCCGAAGATCTTCGGCGTCAATTGGTTCCGGAAGGGGTCGGACGGAAAATTCGTTTGGCCCGGGTTCGGAGATAACATGCGAATTCTCGATTGGGTAATCGGGCGCTGCACCGGTCGGAAAAACGGTGTCCGGACGGCGATCGGCTATATGCCGAGTTTCGAAGATCTCAACTGGAAAGGGCTGGACAATTTCCGCCGCGAGACGTTCGAAGAGATTACCAGGATCGATCCGGTCGCGTGGCGGGAGGAGATGGTGAGCCACCAAGAATTCTTCGAACGGCTCGGCGATCGCCTTCCCGAAGAGCTGGCCGAAATCCGGGTCGATACGCTTGCCAAACTGGCTTCTGCAGCGGAACAGTAAGAAGAGAAGTGTGATTCAACGCTTCAGGTTCGATCGGCACCAGCCCGAAAAAGCCTTGCAGATTTTCGCCACCCGTTTCACATCCTCGCGGTCCCAGGCCTCGCCCAAATAAGAAGCCGACGTCTTGGCGTCGAGAATGAGGCGGAGATTCTTGGCGGCCTCCTTCTTTTCCTTTGGAACCCCGACGGCCACATCTTCCAGGAGCGTCGCCGCATTCAGGTGGCTTTGTCCGGCGCTCCGTTTCCCCCCGGTAAGAACGGTTACCGCGTCGCACCAGGCGATAGCCGCATGAACGTACAGAACCCCGGCTGCGTTCCAACGTTCCTCGTTCCGCTCATTTTGCGCGGCAGCCTCGAAGCTTGCGGCCTGATGCGCAAAATCTCCGTGCCTTTCTGGGCGCAGCCTAGCAACAGCGGCGCGGCCGCTTGGTAGATCTATTTCGATTGTGTGTTCGAGGAAAGATCCCAGAGATGACGGGCGCGGGAACTGAAAAAGTGGGTCAGATCATCGTACACTTCGCGCACGATGTGAGATTTTTCCGACCGCCAGTGAAGGTAAAACGGAACGACGCAACCGCAACGATCGCAATCGGCCTTGTCTCCCATCATGCATTTGGCCTTTCGCTTACCGACCGGATCGAGCGCCATCCCCTTCGTCATGAAAATGCAGTTATCGGTCACCTTTTTTGAGTTCGCGCTTTTCATCAGTTCCAACACGCGAGACTCGGTGTGAATGTAATCGCCGTACTTCGTTTCCTTGAGTTCGATCAAGCGGTCGATGATTCGGTCCCGAGCCTCCCATCCGGGGAAGAGCGGATCGTGGATCGACTCGATCGGCGTATAAAAACTGAACAAGAATCCTTTGACGCCCACTCCCCGCCATTCCTCCAATACTTTTTCAATGCAGTGCTGGTTGAGTGACGAGACGCAGTACGCGATGGAAACGTCGAGTTCGGGGCGATCGACGTTTTTCATGATCTGCTTATAAATCCCCTTCTGATTGCGCTGCTTTTCGTGCGCCACTTCGTCGCCGTCGATCGAGACGTGAAAAAGCGCGTCCCGCCAATCGGGAAGAGGGATGAGACCGTTCGTTACGATCAGGTTGTACGGGAAATATTTCTTGCCGATCTCGATTAGATCTTTACGAAGCAGCGGCTCACCGCCGATCCAGGTCACGGACCGGACGCGATTGATCCCTTTGGACATGGCCTCGAATCGTTGAATCCAGGCTTCGTCGGTCATCTCCTCGGGGACATCCTGCTCGTAGAAATAACAATGTTTGCAGCGCAAATTGCACCGATTCGTGATGTCGACCGAAGCGAACGAGTCCTTCGGAAATCCGACCGTGAAAAAGAATGCTTTCGGGAAGACGTAGTCCTTCCAAAACGAGAATTTCTTCTCGTCCACGGTCTGAACGCGGCCGTCTCGACCCCATTTGACGCTCAGGTCTTCTTCCGGCGTCTCAGAGGCTGAACCGGGCTGACAGACCGTTTGATCCAATTCCGCCATAAATCCTCAAAAAGGTTAGGGAAGGTAACACACCGGCGATTCCCCTTCAACTCACGGAATTTCTTTGGAATTCCCGAAGTTTCTAATGTTCCTCCTGCTTATTCGGGATGCGAACCGTGACCACCGCAAAAAACTCGACGGACGAGAACCCCAGACGCTGCCCTTTGTTCGTGCGAACGAAAACAACGTTCATTGAATTGATCCTGGCTGGCGTGGCGTGGACCTTCTGATTAAGTAGGCGAGATCTCAGCAGGCGAAACTTTTATTACCGTTGTGCCAATACAATTTGCATAGCGAAGCTCATTTCATCGGATTTTTGATGGCTGCGTATCGACGATAACTTCTGAATTTGGTTTGTTTTTGCTTCGATACGAACTTACAAATACAGTTGGCTCGAAGCTTGCTCATGTCCCTGCTCATTCAGATTGGAGTGAATCAATGAACAAGATCCGTTTCGCTATCTATGGGTTCGTTTCCATTGCTGTCGGCAACGCCTTTGCGGGAATGTCATTTGATCCCGCGGTATCGGGCCCGATCAGCATGGGGTTTTTGCCCGCGGACGCCAGTCCATTGACGGTTCCCTCCGCCAAGCCCGTGGCATGCAGGCGGACGGGATCAAATGTTCAGGAGCTGGTTTTTCCGTTGGAGGCGTATCGTTACGATTCGAACTTCAATTGGCTCGGGTCTCAGACTTATTTGGTGGGATTGGCGTCCGACGGTGGAGCTGGTTTGTTCGTCGACGCGGCTAATACCACGCTCGCGCACACGGCGGACTACGGTAATGGAGACATAGCTTCCTCGGATGCCTTTTGTACGAATCTTTATGTACCCACGGGAAGTCTCCGTTCGATTCGACGATTCGATCGGGTACCGGAGTCGCTCCGCTTTTCTTTTGACGCCAGCGGAGGAAGGGGAACGGAAAGAATGAGCCCCGGGTTCAACAACACGTATTCGGTTTTGGCTGGAGATTTTGACCGCGGCGGAGTGAAAAACGACATCGTGGCCAGCCTTCTCGACCCGAACACGTACGCCGGGTCGTTCTTTATCACGAATAATTTTTCGGCGGGCACGGATGGCGTTGATGTCGGTCCCATTGGGACCGCAGGCTTTTCCGAAATGGTCGCTGCCGATCTTTTTCGAGATGGTTCAGCCGACGACCTGATTGCCTCGTTCCATGGTTATTGGATCCGAATCTTCCGCGGGAACGGCGACGGAACGCACGAACTTGTCAATGAATTGACGCCCGGTGGGGTTGCCAGTAGCCTGGCGGTCGGAGACCTCAATGGAGACGGGCTACTCGATCTTCTGGTTGGACTCTACTCCACATCCGTTAGGATCTTCTTAGGAGACGGCGCGGGAAATTTTGCCCAAGTTGAAAATCATCCCCTTGCGTATACTTCAATCAATCAATTTTCACTCGTGGACCTAGATAGCGACGGCAAACTGGACCTTCTCGGCCTCCAATACAATCAAGTATCGTTCATTCTCGACAAAATCGTTATTCGAGGACTCGGAAACAGCAACTTTTTCGAAACCACGCAGGCGGTAATGCCGACGGCAAGTTCCAATTGGCCGATGGAACTCTTGACGGCGGATGTCAACGGGGACGGAAAACAGGACGTTGTATCATTTGAGCACGATAACAATCTCCCTTACCCGAACAATAGCGTCGTCGTCGTACACTTGAATCGTTCCACCCCGCCCACTTCGACACCTACTTGTTGCAGTAACGGCCCCGGTCGTAAGCGAAGAATTAAGTAGGTAAACGAGCCACGGCTTCGTCCTGTTTATTTTGGGGCGCTTATGCCCCCCCAAACAGGACCTCTTAAAAATCTGAGGGTGGTAAGGGAAGGAAGCTCGTTTCTTCGGCCGTCATTAGGCCTTCTGTAGATTGTAGAATTTCAGACGGCTTTCCAGGACCCGCCGGCTTGTCCCCAATAGTTCCGCCAATTCTCCGTTCGACTTTCCCGGATGAATGCGGATCGCCCGTTCGATGACATCCCTTTCGAGCCGAGAGTGAACTTCCCCGAGGAGTGAAAGGCCCCCCTCCACCGGTACCGATATCTGATCCCACTGCGGGCCCATCGAAGCGCCGGCAATCGGAAGGTCTCTCAGCTGAATCTCCGACCCGCGCGAGATCACCACGGCGCGCTCGATCAAGTTTTCAAGCTCGCGAACGTTCCCCGGATAATCGTAATGGAGCAGCCGTTCTCCCGCCTCGGTCGATAACGTTTTCAAAGGCACTCCAACCCGCCGGCACTTTTCGTCTACGTAGTAATTGATCAAGAGAGGAAGGTCTTCGAGCCGGTCCCGAAGGGGAGGCATTTCAATCGTGACCACGTTGAGACGGTAATAGAGATCTTCCCGAAAGCGGCCGTTCTGAACCGCCGCCGCAAGATTTCGATTGGTCGCCGCGATGATCCGGACGTCCACCTTGATCGACGCCGTTCCCCCTACCCGCTCGAATTGCCGTTCCTGTAAGACGCGCAGGAGTTTCACTTGGAGAGAGGGCGGCATTTCGCCGATTTCATCGAGAAAGAGCGTGCCGTCCTGGGCCAGTTCGAATCGTCCCTCCCGTTGGCGAACCGCCCCCGTAAACGCCCCCCTTTCATGACCGAAGAGCTCGCTCTCCAAGAGCGTCTCAGGAACCGCCATGCAGTTGATCGGCACGAACGGTTTGGATTTCCGGTTGCCGCTGAAATGAATCGCCCGGGCGACGAGTTCCTTTCCCGTACCGCTTTCACCGGTAATCAGGACGGTCGAATCGGTTTCGGCGGCGCGGCCGATGCGGTAGTACACCTCCTGCATGACGCGGCTTTTTCCGATGATGTCTCCGAAGCGGCCCCGTGTGTCGGTCTTTTCTTTGTTCTCTCCGGCGTCCTCGGCGACCTCGTCTCCAGACTGAGGGAGAGCCCGGCGGATCAGGCGAAGCAGTTCTCGGTTCTCAAACGGCTTGACGATGTAATCTCGAGCCCCGTCTTTCATCGCCGTCACGGCGGATTCCACCGTGGAATACGCCGTCATCAAAATAACGGGGAGCTCCGGCCGGTCATGTTTGATCACGCGCAAAAGTTCCAGGCCGTCTTTCCCCGGCATCGTGAGATCGGTCAAAACCAAGTCCACGGGTTCCTTGAGTTTTTCGATTGCGCCGTAATAGTCGGTCGCGATTTGCGTTTCGAAGGGCCCCTGCTCGCGCAGGAGAATTTCGATCGACCGGCACATCCTCCGCTCGTCGTCGACAATCAGAATGGTTGGCTTTACGGCTCCCATGGCATTCTTAAGCTCCGCTGGCCGGCAGATGTATCACAAATCGGCTCCCTTTGCCGGGCCAACTTTGAAGCTCCAATTCCCCGCCATGTTCCTCCACGATCTGCTTTACAATGGCCAGACCGAGACCGGTTCCACCCTCTTTGGTCGTAAAGAACGGTTGAAAAATCCGCTCCCGAATGGAGGCTTCCATTCCCGCGCCCGTATCTTCAACGGACAAAAGCATTTTTGCATGGCCGTTGGATCGTCCGACCGACTCCGTACGGACGGTCACGGAACCTCCTTGTGAAGTCGCTTCCATGGCGTTCACCAAAAGATTCTCGACGGCTCTGCGGAGTTGCGGTTCATCCGCCGCGAGCGGTAGTTCTTCCGAAGTGAGATCCAGCGCCAAAGAAACTTTCCCTTTTTCAAACAGCGGACGAAAAGCATCGGCAACGCTGGTAATCAGGCCATTGATCGAACAAGGTCCAAGGGAGAGCTGTACCGGCTTGGCAAACGTCAAAATCTGTTGAACCTTTTGATTCATTCGATCGACTTCTTCTTCAATAAAAGTCGCGAGTTCGTAACTGTGATCCCCCTCGCGGAAACGATTCTTGATCGTCCCGGCGGAGATCTTGATCGTGGAGAGCGGGTTCTTAATGTCGTGGATCATCAGGCTCGCCACCTGCCCCAGCGCCGCCAGTCTCCCCTGTCGGCTGGCGTCCGCCGTCAGCGCCGCGTTTTCGAGCCCCAGACCGACACGCACGGCGATCGGCTGCAGCAACTTAAAATCGGTTTGATCGTATCGATCGCGGGAAAGTTTTCTTCCGAAAAACAGAACACCGAAAAGTTTGCCGGAAGCCACCAAAGGGAGCGCCACCTCGATCTCATGCGCCTTAAGTGTCGCGAGAGATTGCCGGAACCGGTCCAGGATCTCCTCTTCCAGATCGAGAATCTCGGCGGCGGAACCCCGAACGCGGAGCTCTTCGAGAAACCCCTCCGCTTCAAACAGGCTGGCCCAACGCTCCAGTTCCGGTGGGTTTTCCCATCGAAACGTCCGTACAACGGGGCTGGCCTTTGCCGGCGTCGGCAAGACAATCATCGCCGTACGTTCCAGGCCGAGAAGTTCCGTGAGGCGTCGGCCGACTCGATCGGCCAGTTCCTCCACGGAAAGTCCGGCGCCAATCGATCGGTCCAATTCCGCAAGCGCCTCGGCCAAATCGTACTGGTTCCGAAAAAGAAGCTGATGGACGAGCACGTTGACTCGCCGTCGAACCATGTTGAACAGAACCGCCCCCAACGCCGCCAGAATGAACAAAAATCCCCCCGTGGAAAGCTTCGCCACGGCGCCAGGGAAAAATTCGCGGACGGCGGCCACGAAAGCGAGGTATCCGGCCACGATCACGGCCGCAGCGATCCCGTAGCTCAGACTGAGACGAATGACTCGGTCGAGGCCGAAGACGTTCCTTCGAAGAATCGCGTACCCCATGAACACCGGGAAGATCGAGGCGAGGAGAACTCCTTCATCCAAATAAAACGTCTTGGTGACGAGAAGAAAGTTCAGCGACCAGGCCGCAACCACGGAACTGGCCAGCAAAAGAGCGATCACGATGACCTTGATTTTGTCTCGGGCGGCCTGAAGCGTCGCCCGGTGATAGGCGCGCGCCAACAGCAGCAGGTTTGCGGCAAGGGCCATCAGGACATAACCGGACGAAAGACGGGACAAAATGACCGACTCACGTGCGTGACCGAGGGAAATCTGCCTTTGCGTCACCAATGCAATCGCCAGGACATAGAGCGATCCATAAATAAATCGGGTCCGCCAGCGATTGGATCGGGATTCCGAAAAGAGCGAGAAGAGGTGCGCGGAGAGCGCTCCGATGAGCGGATAGAGCAGCGTAAGACGGAAAAACGTAAACGTCGTGTACGCCTCGTAAATCACCATGCAGAACATGCCGATAACGCACGAAAGCGCGAGATAGAGAAGACTCCCCCGCGCGGCGGGTTGCGCGAAATACATCACCGCGCCGAACGAAACAAAGAGAAGCCCCATGACAAAGGGCGCCAAAAACGCGATGAGAAAATCATTGAGAGAAATCGACGTGACGGCAACCCCCACGTCCCGCGGGGGCTGCCCTTTTCGAACCACGTGGTAGATCAAGCTTTCGCCCGGCTGATGTTTTGCCACGCGAGTCAGGATTTCCGACGCGGAGGCGACCGGCACCCCATCCACGGCCACGATTTGGTCCAACGAACGAAGCCCGGCCTCGATCCCCGGCCAATGCTCCCGTTGGCTGATCGCCACCAAGAGATTGGGTCCGAAAAAAAAGCCCGCAAACGGCTGCCCCAGCGTACCCACAGACCTAACGAGCGAGATCGCCCCGAGCGAGAGGGTCACGCCCAGGAGAAGAATGGCCGCCCAGTGGCGTATAACCTTATGTCCGAATGTCTTCCGCACGTCTGCGCCCCGCGCGTATCACAAGAATCGCTGCGGGTCGATATCCAGCCGGATCGTCACCTTGTGCTTCTCAATGGGCGCCCGGCTCGCGGACACCAGCCACCGGCCGAACGCCGCCGCCATGGCGCCGCGCGGGGCGCGGAGTAAAATGTGGTAACGGGTCTTCCCTTTGAGCCTTTCG
>DATDPG010000044.1 GCA_035292885.1 Bdellovibrionota bacterium
GGAGAGTCGTGATCCCGCTCGTTCTCGCAATAATACATATGGGGGTAGGGCGAACCGCGGATCCGATCCACTCGAACCGAGAAGCATCAAATTCTATCCCCTTCAATCCGAGATATTGCTGGAGTGACAGCGAGCCGTTCCAATTACCAATGGTTAAACCGTCGGGTTCAGCTCTGACATAAAGATAATTGACGGCAATGAGGCCTCCGGCGCCGGTCATGTTCTCGACGGTTACTGTCGGGTTCCCGGGTATGTGTTTTCCCAGATGACGTGCTATCAGCCGTGCATATGTGTCGTAACCCCCGCCCGCGGAATATGCTTCTATAAGCCGGAGCACCTTGCCCCTGTAGTATGATTCTTGAGCGAATCCACCTGGCACTTCCACGATCAGCATCGAAAAAAACAAAACCAAAGAAACGAATGTTTTAGCCATAGGGTGTCCTGCTTTTCCCTTTAGCTCTCATGTTTACCTGTAAAGATTGCTAATGAACCCGTTCATTTCGAGTTCGCGAACGAACCGGTTCTCGACAAACGAGTCAATTCTAGCGGCCGCCAATTTGGGCTCCTTCTCGGCCAGGATCTGAACCAAATTGGTTAATCCCTCTCGGTTAATGTAAGGAACTTTTTCGAACAGCCTCGAGAATAGCTCATGCGTCTCTTCGAGAATCGACTCGTCTTTGATTCCGAGATATTTTACGAGTACTCTTTTCGCCATCGGCTTATCTGTCTTGAAGCGATAGATTCCCCGGATCGATGCCTCCAGAAAAGGCGTCACCGATTTGCTATTTCTCTCCAGGACTTCCGTGGACGCGACAGCATAGGTGTAAGGGTAATAGATCTCCTCCTTCGACAAGTCCATGAGTTCGGAAAAGCCCAGCTTTTCCGCTTGCAAGTGAGCCGGCGGCGAAAGAGCTCCAGCTTGGCTCGTCCCACTTTGCAGAGAGGCCAAAACGTTAGGGATGCTCCCCACCTGAAGGATCGGCGTATCTTTTTCCGGCGACAGACCCCATTTGTTAAGAAACATCCGCGCCGAAAAGTCGGTAACGGTTCCATAGCGGGTTACGGCTATTTTCTTACCGCGAAGATCGGCGGGCCTTTTAATCTGCGGCACCCCCATGATTTTCATTACCATGCGGTTCATCGTCCCGGCGACTCCGACCAGGGACCTGCGCTGGAGATTGGCATGGATGATGGCCGGACCTCCTCCGACGCCGAAGGTAACCTCTCCTGCCAGCATCGCTTGAAAAAGCTGTACCGTCCCCCCGATATAAACCAGATCTACACGAAGGCCGCGATGATCAAAATAGCCCGCCTCTTTCGCCGTCCAGACCCAGGCCATTGAACCGCTAATAGCGGAATAGCCGACATTGACCCTTTGCCCCTGCGCCGTACCAACGCGAAAAGCTACATGAAAAAAAATCGCGGTCAGGATCAATATTCGTCGCTTATTCAAGGTCAACAAATTCAGTCGCCACATGTGAGAGCCTCCCTTTAATCTCGACAACACCACTACCGCTCGTAAAGTGATTTAATATATCCTGAATACTCAAGCTGCTCTAAAAGTCGGTTATCCAAGAACTTCTCTGCGCTAATGTCTGTGCCCGCAGGCACACTTTGGACTTGGGAAATAAGGGCTAAGATGTTTCGGAATCCCGATTCAGTAGCGACAGGGTTCGCGCGTGTGAACAGGGGCCATCGATCAACCCGCAAAGTAACTGTCCCAGTCCTTTTTGACCCGCTCCCACACATCACTGGGAGGAAGCGCCAGCCCTTCGGATCTGAAGTCCTTGCTCTTCGTCGCATCGACAAACATCTTGGCCGTTACCCCTTCTGAAGTAGCCGAAGGGTCTAACCTTAAGCCAAAAGTGTTTGGAATAATAAAAATATCCTTGTCAGCCTGGACTCTCGTCGCTATCGCCCACTCGACTTCCTCAGGGCTTGTGATATCGATGTCGTCATCAAAGACGAAAACGTGCTTGACGCGGCTGCCTTTGACGCCCACGGACGACGCCAGGATATTGTTGACCATCCCTGGGCGCTTTAGCCGTTCGTCAATCTGGATATAGCAGTGAAATATTCCGATGCCGGCCTCGCTGCAGTACACGCGCTTGATGGCCGGGTGACCGGGTTTGAGTTCGTTGTAAATCTGCACCGAGGTTGTGATGCTTTTGATAACACCTTCCTCGTTGATTCCTTTGCAGAGATAGAAGCCATGGTACAAAGAGTCTTTGCGCATTGTCAGGCATTGAATGTTCCATAGTCTCTCTTTACTTACGGTACCGACTGAGTAGCCGCAGAACTCGCCATACGGCCCCTCTTCTCCGATATCGGGCGGGATGCTCATGCTTCCTTCCAAAACGATTTCGGCCGTGGCCGGAACCTCAATATCAACCGTTTCACAACGCACCAGCTCCACGGGCTTTTTTCGCAACGCGCCGGCAATAGTAAATTCATCAACATCGATTCCCGGCACAAATTGCGATGCCAGGAAAACCGTCGGATCCGTTCCTAACGCCACCGCCACCTCCAACTTTTTTTCTCCTCGGAGCTCCGCTCTCTTGTAATATTCGTAGCCATGATGGCCCGGACTGAGGCGCAGAAACGTCTTATTCGGGCTGGCGTACATCATCCGATAAACCCCCACGTTTCGGCCGTATTCCGGGTCCTTTACAATCACAAGACCCGCTGTGATATATGGAGCCGTTTCCGTCTTATTCCACGTAATCCACGGGATTTTTCTGAGATCCACATCCTTTCCTTTGAGAATGACCTCCTTGCACGGTCCGTCGGAAACCACCGTGGGCGTGACAGATTGTTTTGTCCTTTCGACGACCTCCGAGAACAGATCGCCTTCGTCGGTCTCTAGTGCTAGGGCGATACGCTTAAACGTTGCCAGCAGTTCTGTCACCACCGGCATCGAACAACCGCGCACGCGCTCGAAAAGGAGTGCTTTTCTGCCCCTCTCGTGAGCGGTTTTGCACAACGCTCCAAGTTCGTATTTCGGGTCTACTTCTTTTCGAACCGTTCCCAATTCACCTTCTTCTTGCAATCTGGCTAAAAATTCTCGCATGTCAGAAAACGGCATAGACTCCTCCTGTAGTCAAAGATCATTTATCGAAAAATTTCGCTCCACTTTGCCTTGATTTGCTCCCTGTACGCGGGTTCGATCGTATGGACTTTGGGAAATTTCTCCCGCCAGGGAAAAGGACGACACGCATCGATGATCGCCCGCGAATTGGTAAAATCTCCCGCAGCCCTTTTCTCTGGTGGCAGTCGTGGATCGATGGGACTGCTCCAACATCCCGAGACAATTTCAATTGAGGTTTGGGGATCGCAGCGCGTAGAGACCGCCCACAGAACGTCTGACATATTCGCCGGATCGATGTCGTCGTCGACTAGAACGACAAAACGGCCGAGATATGCCCCCTCTCTGGCTCCCATGGCAATGTGAGCGGCCTGTCGGGCATGGCCCCCGTAGCGTTGCTTTACGGCAATCACGATAAAAAACCGCACTCCCCATTCGGCACACCAGACGCCCCGAATATCCGTGATCCCCGCTTGTTCGATCTCATTCCACAATCCCGCTGCACAGAAGATCGAGAACAGATAACTCGAAAGAGGATAGGTCTTGAAATCGGGAAGAACCGTGAGAATCGGATCGTTCCTGTGGTAAACGGCCTTGATGCGGATGACCGGAGAGGGGCGCGTTCCCGAAGCATAGTAGCCGGTCCATTCGCCGAAAGGCCCTTCCATTTCGGATTCGACTTCAGGCGGAGGAATCTCTCCCTCAAGAGCGATTTCCGACGAGGCGGGGATAGGCAATCCAGTTATCTCGCCTTTGATGACACTGACGGGAGCCTTCTGAATGTGGCCGGCAAAATCATATTCAGATACTCCCCACGGTAAACCCAATCCTGAAACAGCAAACAAAACCGGATCGATGCCGCAGACTACGGCGACAGGGCAGCTTTTTCCCTTTTCCCAATACTTCTGCGCAATCAAACGCGTTTGCTTTCCGGGAGATACATAAAGCGCGACCCGGTGCTCGTCGAGGATCTGCACCCGCGCCGTTCCCAGGTTAACCCAACCGGCGTCGGGATCTCTTGTGATCACCGCATCTGCCGTTCCTATGTATCTGCCGCCGTCTTCCCGGTGAAGCTTGGGGGCAGGGAATTTCAAAACGCTGGCTTCCTTTCCGGTAAAAATATTTTCCCGGAGGGGGCCGTCGGCCTGCAAAACCGGCGGCACAGAAGAAACGGATTGGAGAAGATCCTTCACGGCACGGACCAGATCGACCCCTTTCAAATCCGGGGACAATCCCAGAGCCAATGCGGTTCGCGACTGAGTTTGAAACATATTCGTCAAAAGCCGGAATCCTCGGGGATAATCCTTGATGTCGTCAAACAGCAGCGCCGGCGGATTGGGCTCTGACGCGGAAATCTCGGTGATCGCGCCGATTTCCAGGTCCCAATCGGCCTTGCGTACGGTTTTGAGCTCGCCCAGCTTTTCAATGCCCTCGATGAAGTTTCTCAGATCGCGCATGGCAATGGCCTAACGAGTGCCTTTCAGCACTTCCTTGAGAATTCGAAAATCGTACATTTTCTGCTCGGCTTGAGACCGCGGAAGGTTTTGGATTTCCGGTTTCCTGATCATCAGCTTTGAAATCTCCCAATCATCGGATAAGGATCTCTCGGAAGGAAAACCTTCCCTGGTCATGATGCCATAGTAAAACTCATAAGTGGCTTTGGCCGCTTCAGGCTCCATTTTTGTCACGCGATTGAGCAGAGCGATGCTCTCCCCTTCTTTTTTTTGGTCCAGGAAAAATTTCAGTCCCCGTACCGTGCCCCTGACGAACTTGCGCACGAAATCGGGACGCTCGCGTATCAGCTTCTCGGAGGTGACGAGTCCCGACATGGGGATCTGAAGAGCATCCCCCACGTAAGCGATTTTCACCATTCCCATCTTTTCAGCCATGTTCGTAAACGGCGGACGAATCAAGCCGGACTCGACCGCCCCGCTGTGCAGGGCCGGCCAGATATCTCCCACGGACAGGATCAAGACATCCTTGTCGGGATCGTAGCCTAACTGTTCCACAACCTTTCTGGCCGCATAGTAGGTTGTCGAGCCCAACCCGGTTACCGCGATCCTCTTTCCTTTTAGGTCTTGCGGGCTTCGCACCCCCAGATCCGGACGGGCGTATAGAAAATGATAGGGCTTGTCACAATACACCATGACAGCTTTGATCGTCATTCCGGATAGAGCCGCCCGAACTCCTGATCCTAGGGCGAGGGTAAAATGAACCGAGCCGGCCTGGAGAGCCTGAGAAGCCGTCACGCCTCCCCGGATGTAAATGTCTTTGACCTGAAAGTCTTCCTCGTGATAGAAGCCCTTTTCGCGTGCGATGTAATAGGGAATATCCCCGAAGGTCAAGGCAGGATGAGCGACTAAAACCTCCTCAGCCGATGCCTGATAAGACCAGAAGCCA
>DATDPG010000045.1 GCA_035292885.1 Bdellovibrionota bacterium
TCGAGAGTGGAAAGAAACGGGAACCAATGGGCCGCTCGTCTTTCACATGGAGGGCGAGCCGATGCGGTACAACGCGGTTCAAAGCGCTTATAAGAAAGCGTTTCGCGCGTTGAAACTCCCTGTTCGGTCCACGCACGTTCTGCGGCATTCGTTCGCAACGATCTACGCGGATCAGACGAACGACATCCGAGCGACGCAAGCGGCGATGGGACACAAAGATCTCCGCGTCACGCAGCACTACGCGAAGGTCGCCGAAAAGAACCAACGCAAAGCGATTCACGATTTTGCGTTCGGGAGAAAGAAGACGACCGATGAAAGTCCGCCACCAGTGGCGAGCAATGTCATTCCTCTGGTGATCAAAAAGCAAACCGCCTAAGTCCGGTTACTAAAAGTTACTAAACGCCCACTTCGAAAGAAAAATCCCGCGTCATTCCGCGGGGTTGAAACGCAATTGGTGGAGGCGGGGGGATTTGAACCCCCGTCCGAAAACCACTCCCGAAAAGTCCCTACACGCTTAGTTCGTGATTTGTTTTAACGTCAGAAACTCCCGCGAACAGGATTTTCCTCGGCGAGCCTGAGAAGTGTTTCACGGATCGTTATTCAGGCGCTCCGACCCGCTACCCTGCTTTTTAACGTCCTTTTTAGCTAGCAGGTGTCGCTAAATCAGACGGGCTGCTTATTAAGCTGCCATTGCTAGTTCAGCATTGCCGAATAGCTTTTTTCTACCTTTTTTACGAGGCCAGGTAGAAACCTCGGCGTGCGACTTTACGTTCACGGTTTCCGTCGAAACCTGTCGCCCCCTGCCCCTCAGTATACCGGGTTTCGCGAAAAGCTTGATTCGAGAATGTTTTTGGGTATTGTTACGCCCGTCTCGTGGAAGCGATCGAAACGTCTTTAAATTCAAATAGTTAGAGGTAGGTATGGCGAAGAAAAGAAAGAGAGCTAAGAAACGAGTTGCCAAGAAAAGAACGCGATCCTCGAAAAAGCGTCCCATGAGGAAAAAGACGCGGGCGAAGTCGCGAACGAAGCGCGTCGCTCGAAGACAGATGAAAGCGAAAGGTCGCGCAAAGAAGGGTTCTGCGCGCAAAGCGAAGTCGGTGAAAAAAGCGGCACCTCGGACGAATAGACCCGCCGTATCCACTCTAACCACTCCCAGGCCGTCATTTGCCGGCGTCGGAATGGCCGGTGCGACTTCCACCGGCGCGGTTACCGGAGCTGCCGAACGTACGGCGACCAAGCCTTCTTTCCGCCGACCGGCGAAAAAGGTGTACGACGACTTCGACACTTCGCGGAAAGAGCTGGAAGATGAATACGCGGCGGGCGATGAGGAAGAAAACGACTTCATGGGCGAAGAAGAAAAGGACGAACTCGAGGAAGAGGAGTTGGACGAAGAAGCAGAGACGGTCGGTCACAGCCCCCTTGTGCGAGAGGAAGAGTAATCTTCGGATCGTCGGCCTGACGGGAAGAAACGCCTCCGGCAAGGGGGAAATTGCCCGAATTCTTCGGGAACAGGGTTACGTCTATCGATCGTTGTCCGATATTTTGCGCGAAGAAGCGACCGTCCGAAACCTACCGGCATCTCGCGAAATTTTGATCTCTCTCGGCAAAGAACTTCGAGAAAAGGAAGGGCCCGGCACACTGGCCATCCGCACGCTGGCTCATCTTTCAATTGGCAATTACGTCATCGACTCCATCCGGAGTCCCGAAGAGATTCGGAACCTCAGAGACACGGGACACTTTCTTCTGCTGGGTGTCGACGCCCCGATTGAGATTCGTTTTCAACGAGCTACCCAAAGAGGCCGAATGGAAAATGCGCGGACCCTTCAAGAGTTTCAGGAAATGGAAAATCGCGAGCGTTCCGACAATCCGTTTTCACAGCAACTCGATCATTGTATGGAGATGGTCGACGAACTGATTCTCAACGACACAACCCTGACCGATCTTAAGCGCAAGGTGCGGGGCATACTCCAAAAACACCGATTCCCGTCGAATTGAGGAATTATTCGAAGAAATTCTTCACGGACTGGGGTTCGACGTCTTCCACGTCGAGAATGATCGAGGTTCCAAATGTCTGTCCCGTAACTCCGACATCCGGTTTTTTTTGAATTCGCGGCCGATATCCCGATTTATCGCTCCCGCAAGTCAGGCCGATAAGTGCAACCATTGCGATCAACACCAGTCGCGGCGCCAGCCTTCGCCGAATCGCTCCAAGGAACATGCCCAAAGCCAACAGAGACAAGGCCAACGACCAACCGGCCGAAGCTGAAACATTATACGAGACAAGGTAGGTGCGCGTGGCGCCGGGCGGAAAAAACTCGTCCATTCCGGAAAAAGAGATCTTGCGGGAAACGATATCAATCGCCGCGGCTGTCGAGAGTAATCGATCGGACGAGCCGATTGCTCCGTCGCCGTCGGAATCCTCAAAGAGCGTAGCTCCAGTTAGCAAGGAAAAGTCGCCCGTGCCGTTGTCCGTCAACTCGAGGCTCCTCAGACGGAAGGTGTCGCCCGCCGCTGTGAGAACGCGATTCATCACGGTGATGTCACCCGAACCCGAGGTCACTACGCCGGTGTCGGCGTTCTTGATACTGAACTTGGGGGTTACCCCGTTCACCGTGGCCTTCAGTTGAAATGTATTCGTCGTCTTGTCCGCATCGAAGTTGGCCACGAGAAGATGATACGTACAGGGTTTAAGCGGCGGTGAACTGTTCGCCGTCAGTTCGACGGTTTCATTGCCCGCACCGCCCTGCTGCGCGAACTCGGCCTGTTGAGTTTCGCCCGAGGTACTCACCAATGGAGCCGCCGTCGAATCGACCGGCAAGGAAAATTCCTGATCGCACCGACCGAAAAGGTCCAGATCGATACTCTCCGCCGTCGTCAATTCAAATTTGACCGACGTGGCCCCTTCCGGAACGGTGATGAAATATTCCAGCTCCGGATAGAAGTCGTCCTGATCCCCGCTCCCGGTGTACGTCAACGCCGTTTTCCCGTCCACGGTTTGTCCTGAAATGAGGCGGCCATCTTCATTAAGAGTCACGTTGATATCCGGAGTCGTGCTCCCCTCTTGCACCGCCACGGCCGACGATGAATCTTTTGTATCCGTCGACGGATCGAAACTTTCGCCCGATCCGCTGTAAAACTCCGTCACGACAAAAGGGGGATCCGGTTGGAAGAAATTGATGGCCAGCATGACCGGCTCGATCTGCACGGTATATTCGCCCGTCGCAAGATTACCGCATGTGTATTCGCCCTGGTCGGTCAAAAAGAAATCCGACAACCACGAAACGGCTGCGGCCCGAGGATTGTCCGACTTTCGGCAAATGACGTTAACGGCCCGAACGCCGCTGCCGTCACGTCGAAGAATCCGGCCGGTAATTTTTCCCCGCTGCGCGAATTGTGCGGAGGGGTATAACATCGCCAAAGAAAATTGATCGTCCAGTTCGAGCGATTCAAACTGCGCGGCATCGTCCACAAGAATCGGGAACATCGTGGGGATGACGTAATCATTCCCTGCGTCGCTATCCAGCGCCTCCTCCATATTAAATTGAACGTGGGCAAGATTGAGCATGTGGCCGAATTCGTGCGTCATCGTGGCCGCCGTCCGCGTCGAGGAAGCGATCTTTCCGTTCAACAAGGCCACGCCCTCCGTGATCGCCATCGTGTTGTCGTCCAAGGCTCCCGGAGAAGAAAAACCCAACGTTTTTCCCCCTTGCGTTTGACCGAACAGAGCTTCAAAGATTTCGCCGGTGTCGTCGAAGATGACGGCGGTTTGACCGTTCCCCGGCGTTCGAAGCGCGCCGGTGGACGAGTCGAGCGTGACGTAATCCAAGTAATTGGAGATGTTTACATCTTCCGAAAGAGAGCCGCCGTTGACAAAATCCGTGGTTGCGACGGTCACGTTCTTCCATTTCGTAAACGCGGTGTCGACGATGTTCGTAGCTTCCGCATTGCTGATAGTCCCTAAACCTCCTTGGTCAACCAGATACGTGATGGGGTTGGGAAAGATCTTCCACGTGTACGGCGTACCGTCTTTATGATCGAGAAATCCGGCCGCCCATCCGTGGGACTGAATCAGAACGGAAAGCAAGGAGCCGGCGGCTGCGAACCATTTCCTCATGGACTCACGCCTCGATGAAGTTCCACCAACTGACGCAAATCGGACCACGCAAGCCTCACAGGCTGCTTCGACGTAATCCTCGCAGAGATCTTGGCGGCAAATTCAGCGGTCTTCTTATCCTGGAGTCGATCAAAAAGCCCTCGGTTCCCGAATTCGTTGCGGAGTAAAGATTTATCCAGATTCCCCGGTTTGCTGATCATTCGGAACACTCCCTGGCCGAAACCCACGGGACTCGCAAAGCCGATGGAACTTTTGGCGGGCAGGAATACAACCACTCGCTCTCCGAGCCGGAAATGAGGAAGCGTCCCGATCGGCATCACGTTTCCGCTGGACGTCTGGATCGCCAATTGGCGCACGACGACGTCTTTGCCGGAAGGTCCCTTTAAACGTTCCTCCACGTGAATCCGCGCCACCGAGGCTGGAAGTTTGTGGAACGCGGCTTTTTCCGTGGTTACCGAAACCACCGTGCCCAAAACGATCGACTCAGCCCCATCCGTTATTTCCTCGATATTCATGGGTAGCGTCAACGTGGCTCCCGCTGGCGACAGACGGAGCATCAGGGAAACTGAGCTTACGCAGAGAAAGATCAAAATTTTTCCTTTCACCATCGGAATTTTCCTCCTAGAAGGGCCTGCCCTCGAACAAACCAGGGAACGCCTTCTGTGGCATACGGAGAAACTTCGGCGGAAACCGGTTCCATGTACCACGAAAATCCATCGCTCATTCGATATTCGAATCGAAGAGCGATGAGGGCGGCCACAGCAATGAACGACCGGTCGTTTCCATAATAATAGTCCAGCAGCGCTCCGACCCGTGGGATCATCTCCAGTCTTCCCCAGCGTCGGGCCAAGATCGCCAAGTCGACTCCGCCCTGAATATCCGAAAATCCACCCCCCATCGCGTAGGAAAACGGGACCCCCACCGTAACCTTCGGAGCGACCTGATGCTCATAAGCCGCGCCGATCCGAAACTGCGTCGTTCCATACCGATGAATATTAAAAACCGGACCAAGTCCAAGACGAAGATTCTGATCGCCTCCCTCGACCGCCGAAGCCGTTGCTGTCGCGGGTTCGGTCGTCGGCTCCCTCGGACCCACGACGGCCGAATTTGGCCTCGCCGGTACCTCGGCTGAAATTCCTGTTGCGTGTGCAACAGCCGCCTTGGAATTCGATTTCCCTTCCGTATCCAAGCGAACCAGCGGCTTCTCAATCCATCCCTCCCCCACCGATCCATCCAAATACTCGAGACGCAGCCGGTACCATTCCTTGTTCTGGGAAAGGACTTGAACGCGGTCCCCTTCCTTGAACTTCGTCAGCACATTCGCTTCGATATCTGGAGCCTTTCGAACCATCGCTCGACGCCCCACAACCGTTCCGGAGTAGGTTTTCTTCTTTCCGACGGTATCTTCGGGTCGCACAAGTTTTTGCACGAGAATCGCGCCTGCTTCCACCCATCCGGTCCGTTCCTCCATATTTTTCGTGTAACGGACGAAGTACCGGGTGCCCTGTTTTCCGTACACGCGCACCTTCTCTCCCTTCAATAGACTGGCCAGGGGGAAATAACTTGTGTCAAAACTGCTGAACACTTGTACGGAGGAGGCTTGAACGATGCCTTCCCGATAAACATCGGCTGCATGAGCGGACCCGAACTCGGCCGAGACCGCCAGCAAGAACGCTAAAGTTACAAATGTCCGAGAATGGCCGAACAGGATTGAGATATCTTACGGTCGCCCGATGGATCTGTCCAACCCTCCGAAATAGTTTACAGATTTCGGATCCCTTTCTATACTTCCGGAAGGTCGATCTTTTCTTTAGCGAGGTGAATCTACCGTGAGAAAACTTTGGAATATTTTGGTTTTGGTGGTTCTGGTCCCCTTTCTTTCCCATTGCGCCAAGCAAGGAAAGTCCGTAACTCCTTCCCCTGCCCCTGAGAAAAAGGAAACAATCGTCGGAAAAACTGCGGAAAAGAAGGCGGTTACCGAAAAAGCTGAAGAGAAGAAATCGGCGGACGGTCTCCATATTCTCGAGGCTGTCGTTTGCCGGTCTATTGAAAATCGCGCGCCGGTCGGTACATCGAACGCGTTCCCCGCTGATGTTGGACGTCTGTATGTGTTCACCAAGCTAGCCACGACCGAGAGCGACTCGTCCATCATGCATGTCTGGTATTTTGGGAATAAAGAGGTAGGCACGGTTAAGCTTCCGGTTCGCGGACCTCAGTGGCGAACGTACAGCTCGAAAACCGTCAACCCGTCGCAAAAGGGAGAGTGGCGGGTCGAGGTGAAAACAGCCAACGACCATCTGCTCGAGAGCGTGAGCTTCAAAGTCGAGTAAATTCTTGGATTCGGGCTGCGTACGGAGGCTCCGGCGCCCCACTGTGCTGAAGTTGGGCGTGTCCAAAAACGCAACTCCTTGACAATATTAGGAATCTTGTCCTGCGTAGAGCGGCACGCTTCTTGGACTTTGGGATTATCACCATGTCCAAGTACCGCAGTTTGGCCCTCCTGGTTCTCTTCCTTTCGACGCTGCTCACCTTTGCGTGCGGCAGTGGAACTGGAGACAACCAAAGCAACGTCGTTGCAACCCCAACTCCAGCACCGACTCCAACGGTTGTCCCAACACCCCCGAGCTACAATCTCGAATATTTCGCTAAGGTCTCCTCAAGCGAACCGTCGGACATAACGAACTTCGGCTCGGATAACATCAACGATGGATTTACGGGGAGCCCGTCCAATGTCTCCGGATTCATTTGGAAACCCAAACCGGGGACTCAGAACAGTTCCTACGTCAAGCTCGAATGGAACAGTTTGGTGAACATCGACGAAATTCGGCTGTTCGACAGCCCCGTCGGCGGGCAGATAATCCGTAAAGGTCGTATTAAATTTGAAAATAGTAAAGATAGTTCGAAGAATTTCGACCCCGTAGACTTCGAGAACCTGCCCGACGATGCGACAACTGCCGGCATCGTGAAGGGACCGGGATCCCCCGTAGATAGCGTAAAGATTGAAATTTCCGACGCCACGTCAGACGCTGGTTTGGCGGAAGTCGTCGTTTCCGGCATCCGTGTCGACGAAGAAATCGCCGAAGGAAACGTGGGGCTCTATGGCCACGTGCCCCTGGAAAAGGGGTATTCGTCCGTTTTCGGCGGAGGCGGTGCCGACGTTGGTCTTTATCGCACGTATCTGATTAAGAATGAGAAGAAGGACGGTACGACGGATAGCGAAGTCAGCTGGGTATCCAATGGAAATGGGACGGGAGCTTTTGTCAAAATGGAGTTCGACGTGGCTTACACAATTAAGGCCGTCTACGTCTATGACCGCCTTGAGGCTGGGAAGGCCCGAATTAAGAAAGGTGTTATTCGGTTCGTAGACGCCGGATCAAAGGCGAGCTTCGCCAAATCCTCCGACCCGGCGGCGCCGGCAAATCTTCTCGTGACCGATCTGCCCACTCCGGTGATATCCAAATTGATTGAAATCGACGTGGAAGAACTCGAACCGGGAACGGACGCCAACACCGGCATCTCGGAAGTCGAAATCATCGGCTCGTACAAGCCGGCTTCGTAAACTAACGCTTCAGCGCCTCGATCTGTTCCTGAATCTCCTGACGATTCTTAGCCTTCGGTTCGAGCTTCAAATACTTTTGGAGCGATGCAATCGCCTTTTCCTTTTGCTCCAATTCCGTGTAGGCAAGACCCAAGTAATAGTGAGCCTCGCCGTTCTTGGGGTCGGAATCGGCCACGGCACCGAACATTTCAGCAGCTCGTTTGAAGTTCTTCCGTTCATACGCGATCTTTCCAAGATTCATTCGAGCGACCGTATCTTTCGGATTCTCCGAAAGACGGCGCTCGAAATCGGCTTCTGCTTCCCGCCGTACGTCACCCGGCGCGTAAGTATCCGCCGCTTTGTTCACGTCCGTCCGCGATCCAAGTCCGGTCAAGGGATTCACCTGGATGGCCTTGCCAAACTCATCGTTGGCGGCACGCGTCATCCCTTTCTTGGTATAGAGCTGACCCAACCGATAATGGGCGTCGGTTAATTTTGGATTGAGTTCAAGGGCTTTCTTCTGGAGCGTAATCGCCCGATCCAATTCTCCTTTCTCTGCAGCTATGCGGCCCAATCCGTAATACGAATCCGCCAAGGTCGGGTCGTACGCCCTCGCCTCCTCGAAATGCTTCTCCGCCGATGTAAAATCCTGATCGTTCAATTTATGAATCCCGAGGAGGGCGTGAGCGGAGGCCTCTTTTGGATTGTCCGAAAGCGCCTGTTCCAGCTGGGAGGCCGATTCTTTATTCTTCCCCATAGAATAGAGAGCTTCGCCCAGCTTGAATCTCGCGGTTGAATCTTTGGGGTGCGTGGTTAGATAACGCTCCAAGATTGAAGCCGCTCCTTTTGGATTCTTCTTGTCCATTTCAAGATCGGACAACACCATCACCGCCTCTCGGTGGTCCGGATGATCGGAAACAACAGCACTTAGCTGTGTCGCGGCGGCACCGTAGTTCTCGCGCTTCTGATATATCCGAGCCAAATCGAGCCGGGCGGCGACAAAATCCGAGCGAGCGTTGATCGCCCTCTGAAGCGAGGCCAATTTTTGGTCCTCTTCGTCCTTTTTGTCGTAGAGCTTAGACTTCTCATACCAAGCGTCCGCATTTTTTTCGTCCCGAGCGATAGCTTGATCAAATGCCTTGAGCGCCGATTCCTTCTTCTTTTGAGCGGCTAGTGTCAGGCCATATTCGTAGTGAACATCGCTGTTCGCTTCTCCAAGTCCTATCGCACGAGCGAATTCCTTTTCGGCTTCGGTGTAGTTTTTCCATCGCCGTTGAATCATCCCCAAACGTACGTGGGAACGTACGTTCTTGGGCTGGCGTTGTGCGACGACCGAATAGGCGTTGAACGAGGCCTGGAGGGCTCCTTTCTCATAGTAGAGCTCACCCAGGATTTCCTGGCTTTCCGAATCGTTCGGCTGAAGTCGTACGGCGCTCACCAGGGGCTTTTCTGCCTTGTCCTTCTGGCCGAGGCCCCAAAGGAGGGCGCCCATGCGTGCATGAGCTTTTGCATTGCCGGGATTCATTCGAGTGACCGTGCGATACGCTTCCACGGCTTCTTCCTTTTGACTGCTCTGTTCCAAAGCCTCCGCAGTTTTGAACGCCAGATTTTCGTCCTTCGGCGCGAGCTTGGCGGCTTTACCGTAAGCCTCGGCAGCCCCCTTCCAATCCTTCACTTCTCGAAGTGAGTCGGCACGACCCTTGTGTGCGGCCAAATTCTTATCATCCAGACGCGCCGCACGCCCGAACGCGTCGGCGGCTTCAGGGTATCGGCCCAATTTCACATACGTTTTGGCCAACTCCATGAAATAGCCCTTGTTGTTCGAGTCCGAATCCGCTGCTCTTCGATACGCAACCGAAGCGGCTTCATATTGCTTTCCGCGCGAAAGAACTTGGCCATATTCGTACTGATATTTCGGGTTCTTGGGTTCCAGAACCGTGGCTTTTTCATAGGCCGCCGTGGATTTTTCCACCGTACCGTGCATCCCTTCCAACCGGCCGATCTCCGCCTGGAAATCCGCTCGTTGCGGCTCCACAGCCGCGGCCTTACGAAACGTCGTCAATGCGGGACCCGTTTCCCGTCGAGCCAACTGAATTCGGCCGACTCGTTCCAGCGCATGAACGTTTCTCGGTTCCAGTGCCACCACCGCCTGGTAACTTTCGAGGGCTTTCGTGTACGCCGGCAATTCGTAATAAAGATCGGCCAACATCATGTGGCCGTCCTTATGCTTGGGCCTCGCCGCAACAAGGTTGCGCAACGATTGCCGCGCTCCGTCCTTCTGCCCCGCCTCGACCTGCGCTTTCGCCAAGTCGAAATAGGTCTCCGGCTTTTGCGGATTGAGTTGAACCGCCTGGTGGTACGCCGTAACGGCCTTCGGCCATTGCTTCATTTCGTTATAGGCCGTCGCAAGCCCCAAAGAAGACGTCGCATCCGCTTTCTGAAGTGTACGAAGATTTTCGTAGGCCGATGCCGCTTCAGCCCATTGTTTCAATTCGATGTCGAGGCGGCCCAGCTTTGCCCAGGCCTCAAGATTCTTCGAATCCCGCTTCACAACCTCTTTCAATAATTCCACCGCCCGAGATTTGTTTCCTTTCTCAGCGTGAAGCGCCGCGGCACGGTATCCCGCATCGATTTTGCCTGAGTCGATCGAAAACGCCTGCTCATAAGCTCCAATCGCACGGTCGCGATCGCCCTGTTTTTCCCGCGTTTTACCTAGGAGGTAAGCGCTCTCGGCATCTTTCCGATCCAGTTCGATCGCCCGCTCCAGATTTTGGACTGCGCGATCGTTTCGATTGGTACGAAAGGCGATCGTACCGAGAACGCGACAGGCCCTGGCGTCCTTTGAATCCAGCTCAAGAACCTTGGAATATTGAGCTTCGGCCTCCTTGTCGTTCCCTTCCGTAAATGCCATCTCGCCCAAGGCTCGGTAAGCATCCGTCTCTTTCGGATCGAGAGCGAGAACCTGGCGATAGGTTGCGCGCGCTTCCGGAATTCGTTTCTCCGATCGATACAGAACCGCGAGGCGGAGGAAATGGTCTTTCTCCTTCGGTTGCAGCTTGGCCAGTTTTTCATAAGCCGTAATCTCCGTGGCCGAATCTTTCGACGCATTCGCCGCCCCGGCAAAACCTTTCCAGTATTCCACGTTGTCGGCGGATAGCGCCGTAGCCTGCCGATAACTTTCCTTGGCTTTCGGCCATTCTTTTCGCTCCACATAAACGCGGCCTTTGTTGGCGTATCCACGATGAAACTTTTCACTACTGGCCGTGGCCCGTTCGAAATAGGCGAGAGCCGGGTCCAGCTTCCCTCGGCCGAACGCCGCTTCTCCCAGGCTATTCAATACGTTCGGATCCGCCGGACGCTTCTCGAGCGCCCGTTCAAAATTCTTCTCGGCGTCCGAGTATTTCTTCTTCTCCAGCGACAACCGGCCCGCGCCCAGCCATCCCAACGGCTGAACGTCGGAGGGCGTCTTCCCGATCGCTTCGTATTGGTTCAACGCTCCGGACTTGTCGCCCTGTTTGTCCAGTAATTCCGCGAGTCGGAGACGGGCGGTCATGTCGTCGGAGTTCAGATCGACGGCCTTTTTCAACGGCTCTCGCGCGTCGTCCAAGCGACCCTGGGCCATCAACGACTCTCCAAGACAACGGTATCCAGCCGAATCGCGTGAATCGCCTTGAATCGCCTGACGAGCCGCCTGTTCAGAGGCAGCCCACTTTTCCAGTTTCAGTAAGATCTTGCATTCCTCTCTGTGCGCCACGCCGTTGAGCGGTTTTGCGTCGGAGGCGCGCTCAAATTCCTTCAGGGCCTCTTCGTTGCGCCCCTGCGCCACCAGAGAGTTCCCCAATGCGAGATGAGTGGAGAAAGAATCTTTCCCGGTTTTGACCGCTACCCGATACGCCGCTTCCGCCCCCGCGAAATCCCGCTTCTTGGTCAGCGCATTTCCAAGACCCACCCAAGCCGCGTCGCTCTTTGAATTGAGTTCCGTCGCCGCACGTAATTCAGCGACCGCGGAATCGTTTTTTCCCAACTGCGCATAAGCATTCCCCAAAGTCGCCCGGATCTCACTGTCCCTCGGATAATCCCGCTTCAAGTCCTCCAGCAGTCGCACTCCGTTCTCCGTTTTGCCCTTTTTAATTTCCACTTGAGCGAGACCCAGCCGAGCACTCTTCGACGATCCGTCGATCGAAACCGCCTTCTTGAACGAACGTTCGGCTTTTCCGTTATCCCCTTTCCGTATAGCGATCAGGCCTAAGGCGGCGTGTGCCTCCGCAAGATTTTTGTCAATTTCGAGGGCTCGCTCGTACGCGATCGTCGCTCCTTGAACGTTGCCTTTTCGATCCTCCATTCGCCCGATTCCGAGATAGGCCTCGGCGCTTTTCGGGTTCAAAATCACGGCTTTCTTGAAACGATCCAGGGCGGCGTCGAATTGATCTTTCTCCTCTAACGTTCGGCCAAGCCAGTACTGCGCTCGAGCATCCTGCGGCGAAGCTTTTGCAGCTTCTTCGAACAGCGGGCCGGCGGCTTCGTAGTGACCCTGCTTGGCCAGTTGAATCCCCCGTTCGAGCGGAGAATTCCCTTGAGCCAGGGCGATACCACCCAACACCCAAGACGCCAATAAACCCGAGAACAGCAACTTGGTAACCCATCGAAATGACATAATTCTCCTTCTTTCTTTTGAAACGCGGATGCGATTCTATAAACCGAAACAAAAAACAGCAATTCCGGGGAGCAGAAAAATTTTACGATCGTAAAAGGGGTGCGAACATCAAGCCCAGGAGACCGGCAACGCCGAGCAAGGTGAGCGAAAACTTGAGGATTCGCTTCCAACGCTCCTGCCGGCCGTGCGATGGGCCTTCCTCAAAAGCCTCCTGATGGGCCAATTCGGTCAAGAACCGGTTGACCACCTCATCTCCGTTGAGCCCCACGTGTCGGGCAAAGACCCGCAAAAATCCGACGACAAACGCCCGCGGCGGAAGTTCGGCGAAACGGTTCCCTTCCAAAGCCTCCACGTACTCGGGACGCACTTTCGTCACTCGAGCGATTTCGTTTCGTGTAATCCCTCTCAGAATTCGCTCCCGGCGAAGATAGGCCCCGAAATTAAGTTCCGCCGGTGTCGGAGGAACGTCCTCGATCGGATAGAGGAGAGCCGCGTCGGACGGTGGGCGTTCTACGTCACTCGATGACCTTAAGATTTGAACGGCACTTTTCGCCATACACTCCTTCCTTGTCCGCCTCCACGCAGCTCTTGAACGCAGCCGCCGCCTTGTCCCGCTGCCGGAGATTG
Source organism: Bdellovibrionota bacterium (assembly GCA_035292885.1). Classification (NCBI taxonomy): domain Bacteria; kingdom Pseudomonadati; phylum Bdellovibrionota; species Bdellovibrionota bacterium. The sequence goes on from DATDPG010000045.1 coordinate 12,934, forward strand.
ACGTAACTCACCGCTAATCGGTACATCGTTTCCGAACATTCGGAACCCCACGCCCCTTTCGGGGATGCCTTGCACGCTTTGCCCGCAAATTCCAGCTCGGCAGCCGCCTCCTTATATTTCTTTTGATCCATATAGATCACGCCGAGCGCCTTTCGGCTCATCACGAAATTCGGATTGCGAAGAAGTGCTTTGCGGTACGCTTCGGTCGCCTTCGGAATGTCCCCTTTTTTTTCGTAGGCGATTCCCATGTTGTGATAGGCCCGTTCGGGGGTGGCGTACGTAATGTTCTCCACGGCCTTCGTGCATTGCGCAATCGCCTCGTCGTATCGATTGAGTTCAATGTACAGAATGCATAGGTGGTTGTGCGCTTCCGAGAACTCCTTATCCAGCTGCACGGCCTTCCGAAAATGTTTCTCCGCCTCCGCTGTGGAGCCTTTCTCCGCGAAGAGAAGTCCCAGCATGTTCTGAATCTCCGCCTCTTCGGGATTTAAGTTCTCGGCCTTTAGGAGCTCCGCCATCGCCTGAATCGTATCTCCTTTGGCGTGCATCTCCTGGGCGACGCGGAGACGCAAAGACGATTCCTGAACTCTCTTGGCTTTACTCGGTCCACATGAACTTGCCAAAAGGCATAGCGCAAAAATTGAAATGAAATTGGGTGTGTTCTTCATCAGAAGCTCGCCATCAAACGGACCCATGCCTCAATCTCCCCGGGCGCTTTCGTCGAGCGGCTGATTTCGGCCGCCGGTTGAACTTCCATCTTGCGCGTGGGGCCGGTCGGCTCTGACGCCAACGCCGTCAACGCGCTGTCGAACACCTCGTCGAAATCGACTGCCGCCCGTTCGAATTCCTGTTCCATCGCTTGAAGCGATTTTTGCTCATCGAATAACGACGTATGCGTTTCTTGTTGATCCGGTGCCCCCGGCTGGCCGTCTAAGGCGGCCAGCGTTGCCGCCGATTCTCCGACAGGCTCCAGGACTCCCAACTCTTCCAGTTCGGCATCCAAGAGAGGCATTTCCGCTTCCTTCTTTCGAACCGGAGGGCCGATGAAAATGGGGAGTCGATCCAACAATTCGCTTCGTTGCGAAGCCAGGGCCTTGTGAATGTTCAAATTGTCCATCACGAAACCCATGTTCTCGACGAAGTCGAGCGCCTCTTCCTCCACCGCAGCGCGCTGCCCCTTCGGAAAGGGTTCTCCATCCCAGGTGTACATGACCCTTTTCTGGCTCTCCTTCAGCCAAAAAAGGATATGGGTCTGGAACTTGTCCCCGAACTCGGTCACCGTACAAATGAAAGCATGCGTGGCTTCCGCCGCCTGATCGGCGGCGGCGATCATCGGCTCGTTGACCGAGTGGAGCACGGCCAACAAAGACACATCGCGTGCGAGGCCGTCCTGCCCTTCGTTGACGACAAACATAAGGTTAAATGTAAGGAAAGCATTCCAAGAAATACTTAAAATGTCAAAGGAATTTGCACACTACCCTACATTACAATATGCCCGAGGCTCTAATGGAAATGCCGCGTGAACGGTGTCGAGCGGCAGGCCCCTTTCAATTTTCGCAAGTTCCGAGAAACGCTCGACCGTCGCGTTGACTTGAATGGAAAGATTATTTATGGTTTTGAACAAGTTGCCCCGCATTTGACCGATCCAAACCCCGGCCCTGCTTTGAGATTGTGAGCTTCAAGAAAATCGAGCGCGTTCTGCCAGACTTCTCCAAGGACGGCGAGCTTGTCGAAACGCCCTTTGAAGGGGCTAAACGGGTCGTTGATTTTCGATAGTGGCGATCGTGCGCCATCGGTGGCTTCGCGTCTGGATTGTCGCAGCGGCGTTAGGCGCGATGGCCTTCTTTTTCTTTCCCGTCACGAATTTCCAATTTGTAAGTTGGGACGACCAGGTCCACGTTTATCGTAACCCCATAGTGCTCGGCAACGAAGCGGTGTCATGGCACGATCGTTTGCTCACTCCTTCCCTCGGGTATCCGATACCGGTCACCATTCTGACCTACCAACTCGAACACAAACTATTCGATCTCGATCCGCGAGGATTCCACGCAACCAACGTCGTCCTTCATTTAGCCTCCTGCTTGCTGCTGTTCATCTTGGGACGAGCCCTAGGCCTCGGCTTTTGGGGAGCGTTTTTCTCCATGATGCTGTTCGGTCTTCATCCCGTGGTTTCCGAGCCCGTTTCGTGGGTCTCCGGCCGAAAAGACCTTCTGGCGTTGTTTTTCTCGCTCGGCGCTACGTTGCTCGTCGTGACCAAAGGAATCTTTTGGAAACGCTTGCCCACATGGGCCGCCGCAGTTCTTTATCTCCTCGCCATTTTTTCCAAACCTACCGCTGTGTTTCTGCCGCTTTTCTGGGGGGCTGTATTTTGGTTTCGCGAGAAGTTGTCTCTTCGTAAAACAATTTTGCGACTTTCGCCCCTCTTTCTCATTTCCATCTCGGTTGTAACCGCAAGCCTTTTCGGGCAATCGCGTTTGGGGAGCGTACAAATACCCTATTCACCTTTCGTATGGCTGCGGGAGGTTTGGTACGGCTTCGGGTTTCATGCGAGGCTTTTATTTTTTGTCCAAGCACCGCTTCCAAAGCAGATGGCCGAGGACATGCCTCCTCCATTTCAGATGACGGTAGATCTCTTTCCCCTGTTGGCCATCACCTTTTTGGTCCTCCTCATGAAGCTTAATAAGCCCCCAAAGGGGTCTGCAGGACATCTCGGTCTATGGTGGGGAGTTTTATCTTATCTGCCTTCCTCCAACTTGATTCCACTCACTCGGTTTTTGGCCGACAGCTACGTTTATTTTCCCCTTGTGGGCTTCTCGTTGTTTTTCGGTGATCGCTTTGAATCTTTCACGCCTCATTTTTCAAAACCGCTTTGGCGGACATTGGGTCTCATGTTCATTTGTTCGGTGTTCGTTCTCATGGCGATTCGAACGACGGCGGCCATCCTTCCATGGCGCGACAGCGTGCAACTCTGGCAAGCCGTCTACCAAAAATATCCGGATCGCCCCTACGTCTGCCGGTTTCTCGGCGACGCGTATGGAACCATGGGTGATTATCACGCCGCGTTACTCCGGTACGATACGTGCGGAAAAATTTTCGGCCGGGACTTGGTCGAAGAAAAAATCGAACTCACGCGAAGACTGCGGGATGAGCATCGTCCGGTCGAAGAAATCCTCCCAGGCAAGCTTGCGGATGAGCTTCGGTAGCGACCATCGGCTAGAGCCGCTAATTACCGGAAACGGTCCCCAAGTAGGAGCGACAACCGCTCGCGAGCCGAAGGTGGGATCGCCTTCGGATCCGTTTGTATCGCCGCATTCAGAGCCTCTTTGCAGGCGCAGTTCCGGTCCGGAATGTTTTTCACCACTTCGAGGATGATTTTCCGGGCCGTCTCAACATTCTTTTTCATCGTCCCGACCACCATCTCCACAGTAACGGCCTCTTCGGATTCGCGCCAACAGTCGTAGTCGGTCGCCAAAGCCAGCGTCGAATAACAGAGCTCGGCTTCTCGGGCGAGCTTGGCCTCCGGAAGATTTGTCATCCCGATCACGCTCACACCCGCCGCTCGATACCAATGGGATTCCGCGCGAGTGGAAAACTGCGGTCCTTCCATGCAGATGTACGTCCCGCCGTCATGCGTCCGGGCGCCGACTTTCTTTGCAGAGGAGACGATCGTTTTTCGAAGTTTCGGACAGACCGGATCGCCGAAAGCCACGTGGCCGACGATTCCGTTTCCGAAAAAGGTTGAAACCCTTCCCATCGTCCGATCCAGGAATTGATCGGGAACCACCATGTCTCCCGGGTGAATCTCTTCTTTCATGCTCCCGACGGCGCTGACACTCATCAGCCATTCCACGCCGAGTTTCTTAAACCCATAAATATTCGCCCGGTAATTAATCTCTCCCGGAAGGAATCGATGCCCGACGCCATGGCGCGGAAGAAAATAAAGCCGCACGCCGGGTTCCAATTCGCCGGAAAGATACTCGGCCGACGGCGCCCCGAAGGGGGTCTCGACTTTATGTTTTTCCACTTTGGTCAGCCCCTGCATCTCGTAAAGGCCGCTTCCGCCCACAATTCCGAATTTTTTCTCACGCATGTTGCATCCTCCTCAAGACCTCCGGTTCCACGGAGCGGCCCGCCAACTGTCCGCAGGCCCCCATAATATCGGTACCGCGGTTCTTCCGTACCATTGTTTGAATCCGTTTCAATAGAAGAATTTTTCGAAACCGATCCACGTTTTCAGGCTTAGGCCGTTTGAGACGGGGGAAAAACGGGTTCTCGTTGTACGGAATCAAATTCACCTTCGCGGGTATTCCGGAAAGGTATTTGGACAAATTCCGGGCTTCCTCTTCCGTATCGTTCTCGCCTCCCATCAAGACCACTTCGAACGTAATTTTCCTTCCCTTACCCAATTTCATTCGCCGGAGAGCTTTCGATAACGATTCCAGGGAGTACTTCTTGTTGATGGGCATCCAGTGATTCCGGGAGGCATCCGTAGCTCCGGTCAAGGAGATCGCCAGCTTCACTCCGGTCGCTTTCACAAATGATTCGATTTGGGGGACCACGCCGGCGGTGGACACCGTGATCTTCCGTTTTCCAAATCCGAACCCTTCCTTGCGGGTTAAAACACGAATCGCTTGGACGACGTTCTCTACGTTGAGCAGCGGCTCCCCCATTCCCATGAACACAAGATTCGTCACCGGGAGTTTTTCCATCAGCATCACATGCCGGATCTGCGCAACAATTTCGCCCGCCGTGAGGTTGCGTTGATAGCCCACGGCTCCCGTCACACAAAATTGGCAGTTTAACGCGCAACCGACTTGCGAGGAAACACACAGAGTTTTTCGCGCGGCTTCCGGAATCCAAACGCACTCAATTACCTCGCCATCCTCCAGCGTCAGGCGATATTTTCTTGTTCCATCGGCCGACACTTGGACTGCGGAAGCCGGCACTTCAAATTTGAAACGTTCGGCCAGCCCCTTTCGAAGCGCCTCGGGCAGATTCGCCATCTCTGTAAACGATCGAACCGGTTCGGCGTATAGCCATGCGCAAATCTGTTTGGCGCGATAGCGGGGTTCTCCCATGCGTTGAAGCTCTCCGCTCAGTTCCTCCGCCGTCAATCCCAGTAAGCTCTCTGCCTCGGTCATCATTCGGGTTTCACCTTCGGTTCATCTCATAACATATCTCCACACGTCGCGGGTTGACCCATAAGTTGACTTATGGTTGACTTATATTATCTTGGCATACGCGCCCCAATTTCGAGTCACCCCCCACCTCTTGAAAATGGTGGAGGAGATCTCCGGCTATCGGCAAAGGATCTTGTCGGCCACGGTCCAAGTCCCGTGGATTCCAATCCTCCAAAAGGATGCCCGCGTTCGAACGACGCACAGCTCCACCGCCATCGAAGGAAATCCTCTTACCTTGGAAGAAGTGCGGGAGGTCGAGGAGGACCGGCCGGTATTGGAGTCTACCGAACGCGCTCGCAGAGAAATTGTGAATCAGTTGGCCGGGCTCCGCTTTGTTGAAAGGAACCAGAGCAAGAAAATTGTTACCCGAAGCGATCTCTTTCGACTTCACAAGATCATCGCGTCCGAGGTCATGGACCAGGGAGAACCCGGCCGTTATCGCACGTTCAACGTCCGTGTGGGCTACTATATTCCTCCACCGGCCCACCAGGTTCCGCGGCTCATGAGCGAATATCTTCAATGGTGGAATGAAAAGACCGTCGAATGGTCTCCGGTCATTTCCTCGGCCATCCTTCACTATCGTTTTGAGGAGATTCACCCTTTTGGTGACGGCAACGGACGGGTGGGACGCGCCGTTGCGCTCTGGGAGCTTTATCGGAGGGGGTTCGATACACATCATATTTTTTCAGTAGACGAGATTTATTGGGAAGACCGGCCGCGGTATTACGCCCAACTGGACGCCGTTCGAAAAGCCAAAGGGGATCTTAGCGGATGGCTGGAATTTTCGGCAGAGGCCATTCATCTGACCTTGGAACGAGTGTTGGGACGCATTGAACGCCTGGCTTCGGTCGGGTCGGGTGCCCCCATAATCTTGACTCCCAAACAGGAGCGGCTTCTTCAGCTTCTTCGGGACAAAGGGGGACTCACCCCGAGAGAGGTCTGGCGGGAACTCGAGGTCACCAAACAAGGGGCCGTGAAAATCTTGAAGCCGATGCTCTCCTCGGGCCTGATTCGCCGCATTGGAACTCGAAAATCGGGAAAGTATGTTGTCGCATAGCGACAGCATCACCGCACACCCCGCCCCTACCGTCTGGTCGTGTCGCTAAATCCGAATAACAGACTGAATCTATTTTTGCCCACTCGGAAGGACCGGCTTTCGAGTGTCCGAGCTGACGGGGCTTTTATTCATTCCGGATTGGCCCGAAGAATCGCAAGTTCATGAAAGAAGAAGTGAACTTCGTGCGCGGCGCTCTCCGGCGAATCCGACCCGTGGACCGCGTTCTTTTCGACGTCGGTCGCGAAATCTCTTCGTATGGTCCCGGCCGCAGCGTCTTTGGGATTCGTGGCTCCCATCAATTCCCGAAACCGCGAGATCGCTTTGTTCCCCCGAAGCACCATCGCGATGATCGGTCCCGAGGACATGAACTCGGTTAAGCTCTCAAAAAAATGTTTCTCGCGGTGAATGGTGTAAAAGGCTTCCGCTTCGCGTTTGGAAAGATTCGTCATTCTCATCGCCGCGATCTGAAGGCCCGCTTTCTCAATCCGAGCGATAATCTCTCCGATTAAACGCTTGCGCACCGCATCCGGCTTGATCATTCCCAACGTAAGTTCCGTCGCCATTGCTCTTCTCCTTATTTCTTCAAGACCTTCGCCATCGTCGCGCCGATGTCCGCCGGGCTATCCGTGACATGAATACCGGCCGCGCGCATGGCTGCTTTTTTCTCCACAGCCGTTCCTCTACCGCCGGAGATAATGGCTCCGGCATGCCCCATTCGCCGGCCGGGAGGCGCCGTGCTCCCCGCCACGAATCCAACGACCGGCTTCTTCAAATTTTCCTGAATCCACGTCGCCGCCTCTTCCTCCGCCGTGCCGCCGATTTCCCCGATCACGACGACTGCGTCCGTTCCGGAATCGGCCGCGAAAAGCTCCAACAGATCAACAAACGTCGACCCAATGATAGGATCACCGCCTATCCCGATACAGGTAGACTGACCGATTCCCAGGCGGGTCAATTGATCGACCGCTTCATAGGTCAATGTTCCACTGCGCGAAATCAGGCCGACCCGCCCCGGCTTGTGAATGTAACCGGGCATGATGCCGATCTTCGCTCCCCCGGGAGTGATCACGCCGGGGCAGTTCGGCCCGATCATCCGGCTCCGGCTGGACCGGAGGCATGCTTTTACCCGAGCCATGTCCAGAGCGGGAATTCCCTCGGTGATGCAAACGATGAGCGATATTTCGGAATCGATTGCCTCCAAAATCGCATCCGCCGCAAATGCCGCGGGGACGTAAACCATGGTTGCGTCGATCCGATGTTTCGTCTTCGCCTCGGCGACGGTGTTGAAGACCGGTATTCCCTCGACATTCTGCCCCCCTTTTCCGGGGGTCACACCCGCAACGACTTTCGTCCCGTAATCGCGGCAACTTTTGGCGTGAAAGGCGCCGTGAGCGCCGGTGATCCCCTGCACCAGAACTTGCGTCGAACGACCGGCGAGAACCGACATCAGCGAACTCCTCCGACGGATGTGACCGCCAATCGGGCGGCGTCCTGCATGTCTTTAGCGGACTGAAGATTGAGTTTGGATTCGCGGAGAATCCGTCTCCCCTCCTCCACATTCGTCCCTTCCAAGCGCACGACAAGCGGGATTCGAAGCGACATTTCCTGCGCCGCCTCGACTATCCCGTGAGCCAGGACATCGCATTTCATGATCCCGCCGAAAATATTGACGAGAATCGCCCGCACCTTTTTATCGCTCACCAAGAGCTTGAACGCTTGCCGAATCATCTCCGTCGAGGCGCCGCCGCCGACATCCAAGAAATTGGCCGGTTCACCGCCGGCCTGCTTGATGATGTCCATCGTCGCCATCGCCAGACCCGCGCCGTTCACCATGCAGCCGATGTTCCCGTCCAAATGGATGTAATTCAAATTCCATTTCGCCGCTTCGAGATCGATCGGATCTTCTTCCTCCGGATCGGCCAATTTTTGGACATCGGCGTGGCGAAAGAGGCCGCTGTCGTCAAAATTCACTTTGGCGTCCAGTGCGACCAACGTCCCCTGTTTGGTCACAACCAACGGATTGACCTCCACCAGCGAGCAATCCTTGGCCAGGAACAGACGGACCATCCCGCCGATCATTTGTGAAAACGATTTATGAAGCGGAGGATCCAGGCCCAAGCCGAAAGCCAGCGTCCGTCCCTCAAAACCCGAAACGCCGATGGACGGAGAGACATGTACGCGGATAATTTTTTCCGGATGTTTGGCGGCCACCTCTTCGATCTCGACTCCCCCTTCGCGGCTTGCCATCACGGCGATGGAAGAGGTTGCGCGGTCCAAGACGGCGGCACAATAGAGTTCCCGGCCGATGTCGCATCCCTCTTCGATCAGAAGCGTGTTTACTTGCTTCCCTTGAGCTCCGGTCTGAGGGGTAACCAGCGGCTTCGATAAAATCGCCGCGGCGTTCGATTTCACGTCTTCAAGGGTTCGGGAAAGACGGATCCCTCCCCCCTTTCCTCTTCCTCCGGCGTGAATTTGCGCCTTCACGACCCACGAACCCTTGTCGCCGAGCTTTTTCGCCGCGGCGACCGCCTCGTCGGGAGTCGTTGCGATTTCACCTCGCAACGTCGGAAGGCCAAATTCTCGGAAAAGCGCTTTTGCCTGGTACTCGTGAATTTTCAAAGCATGCCCCGAACTTTGGTCATCAGCTCGCGCACCGCCTCCGCCGATTTCCCCAGCGCTTCCTTTTCCGTGGGTTCAAGCGTGACCTCAATGATCTTTTCCACGCCCGACGCGCCCAGCTTCACCGGCACGCCGACAAAGACGTCTTTCAATCCATATTCGCCGTTCAAATAAACACAGCAGGGAAGGATTCGCTTTTCATCCAGCAAAATCGATTCGGCCATCTCCACGGCCGCTGCGCCGGGGGCGTAATACGCCGAACCCGTTTTCAGAAGGGCGACGATCTCCGCACCGCCATCCCGCGTCCGCTGAACGATCTTGTCGATCTGACCCTTCGGGAGAAGATTGGCGATCGGAATTCCCGCCATCGTTGAGTAGCGCACCAACGGCACCATCGTGTCGCCATGGCCGCCCAGGACGAACGCGGAGACATCTCGAATGGAACAATTCAGCGCCTCGGCCAAGAATGCCCGGAAACGCGCCGTATCCAGGACACCGGCCATCCCCAGGACGCGATGGGCGGGGAATTTGCTGACCTCGCGGGTGACAAACACCATGGCGTCGAGAGGATTGGAAATCACGATCAAGATCGCGTTGGGAGAGTAACGAACGATCTGTTCCGTCACCGATTTCACAATCTTTGTATTGGTCTGGAGAAGATCGTCCCGGCTCATTCCCGGTTTTCGGGGAATTCCCGCCGTAATCACCACCAAATCAGAGTCCGCCGTAACCTCGTAGGACTGCGAGCCGACCAGATTGACGTCGTAGCCCAAGATGGGTGACGCTTCTTTGAGGTCGAGCGATTTTCCCTGCGGCACGCCCTCGATGATGTCCACGAGGACGACATCCCCGAGCTGTTTTAGGGCCGCGTATTGTGCAACCGTAGCGCCGACATTGCCCGCACCTACGACGGTTATTTTTTTTCGTTTAAGTGCGTTCACCATTATAAATTCCTCACAATCGCTTCGCCGAATTCCGAACATTTCAGAAGTCTTGCGCCCTCCATCTGGCGTTCCAGGTCGTATGTGACCGTCTTCTGGGAAATCGTCTTTTGAAGCGCGGCCGGAATGGAATCCGCGACTTCGTTCCATCCCAAATGCTCGAACATCATGACGCCGGACAAAATGACCGAGCCCGGATTCACCTTGTCCTGGCCGGTATACTTCGGCGCGCTTCCGTGCGTCGCCTCGAAAATGGCCGCCTGATCGCCGATGTTGGCGCCCGGGCCGAGGCCCAAACCGCCCACCTGCGCGATCAGCGCATCGGAAAGATAATCTCCGTTCAAATTGGGCGTCGCCAAGACGTCATATTCCTCGGGCCGGAGCAAAGACTGTTGAAACATGGAATCGGCGATCCGGTCTTTCACGACCACCTTGCCCTTCGGCGCTTTCCCGCCGTGATTTTTCGTTACGTCGTCTTCCGTGATCGTGGTCGAACCAAACTCCTCCCGAGCCAATTCGTAACCCCAATCCCGAAACGCGCCTTCCGTGTATTTTTGGATATTCCCTTTATGCACAAACGTGACACTCGGGCGATTATGTTGAATCGCGTATTGAATCGCCCTCCGAACCAATCGCTTGGTTCCGAACGGACTCATCGGCTTGATCCCCACTCCGCTCTCCTCTCGAATCTTTGCCCCGAGTTCCTTTTGAAGAAAGGAGATCAGTTTCTTCGCTTCGGGAGTCCCCGATTTAAATTCAATTCCCGCGTAAACGTCTTCCGTGTTTTCGCGGAAGATCACGATGTTCACTTTTTCCGGGTGCTTCACGGGAGCGGGAACACCGTTGAAGTAACGGACCGGGCGAATACAAGCGTAGAGATCGAACACCAGTCGCAGCGTCACGTTGAGGCTTCGAAATCCTCCGCCGACCGGCGTCGTGAGCGGCCCTTTGATCCCGACATGAAACATCTCAATCGCTTTGAGCGTGTCTTTCGGAATCAGCTCGCCGTACATTTTTTGAGCCTTTTCGCCCGCGGCGACTTCCATCCAAACGACTTTTCGTTTGCCGCGGTACGCTTTTTCGACCGCCGCATCGAAAACCCTCTGGCTGGCCCGCCAGAGATCCGGGCCGACGCCGTCTCCTTCGATGAAGGGAATGATCGGACGGTCGGGAACGTCCAATTTCCCTTTCGAATCGATCTGGATGATGGATCCGTCTTTAGGGGTCGAAAGCTTGTCGAATGCCACGGGAATCTCCTTTAATTACAAGATCTAGGCGCGAGTCGGGGCGGCTTATACCACCCCCTCGCCGGATTGCCAATGGTCGTGGCGGTCGCGACACGATTCCGCAATTTCTCTTTTGAGCCGAGTGGCCTCAAGGCAGATTTCCGGCCGTTGGCGCGACGGCGTGAGCGTTTGCTTTCATATCCTCAAGTTCAGCTCAGAGGGTCTTCTACCGCAAGCAGTCGAAGTTACGCGCCTCTAACTCATGAACCTCGCCGAAACGGAGGATCGCCTGCTCTCGGATTCTATCGAGTTGCTCGCACCGGCGTTCGCGGTCAAGAACACGGAGCGGCATCACCCAATACTGAAGCTGTGCCGGCTCCAGCGCTCTAAGTTTTTCAAAGTACGCAAGAGATTGGTTCGTCTCGCCGGCGCGGTAATTCAGGGCGCCAAGGCAATGAAGACTGTCGAGGTGAATTTTTCGATAGCGGCCAGTAGCGGAAGACAATGCGAGTGCGCGCTCGCAGTGAAATCGAACTTTTTGTGAATCCCCTTCTTCTTCGAATAACGGCCAAAGATTGCGGTGGATGCGTGGAGACTCTCCGTTCGTTTCTCGGGCAAAGCTCCAATACGTCATTTCGTTTTTCCATGTGTACCCGAGCACGAAGGTAAAGACGGAGAACACTGCCAAAATCGCTACGGCCGTTCCAATCCAAATACGGGACCACGCGCCGGTGGGAACAACGGAAGCAACCACAAGGACCAAGCCGAGAGTAGGAAGGACAAGGTAATGATCCTGAGGTACTCCGGTGATCAAGCCGACTGTGGTTATAAGGAGCAAAGGCGGTGCACCCGTAAGGGTGCCGATCCAAAGCAGCTTCTTGTTCCTCGCTCGTCGAACGGCAAAAATCAATAGAACGGCCAGAAGACAAACGGAAAACCACGAGAGCGGCGCGATGGAAGTCGCGGCCTCTCTATAACCTGCGGGAGAGAATGGAAGGGTCATGTTCCCAATATTCTGGAAGAAAACAAACCACCACTCTTCTGCAGCAGGCGCAAACAAGAAGATCGCCGGATTAAAGCGAATCCCGATTTTCTTGGCGACGATTTCATAGCCTAAAATCAACAAAGCGATGGCCGCAAGCCATGAAACTCTCAGTTTCCGGGACCCCTCCCAGCGAGGAAGGGCGAGAAAGGCCGTCACAAGGGCGGGACAAACCAACACGGCCGTCTCTTTGGAGAGAAGGGCGCACGCATAAAGCGCTAAGCTCAAGAAGAGATAACGCGACTTCCCCTGGACCACAATCAGGACCGAAAGAAGGTAAAACAATGTCAAGAGCGATTCGTGGCGGGCTGTGATGTTGTAAACGACACTGGCTACGGCCGGGTGAACCGAAAAAGGAGCCGTGAGCAGGAAAGCCGCCACGGATGAAAAGCCGAGCGTTCGTAGAACAAAAAACAGCGTTGTTACGATCCCAACATGGATCAGCAGGTTCGTCGTTCGAAAGAGTGCGGGCGTTTCAGCCCCCAGAGAGCGTTCGATCAGATACGTCGTGAGCTGCAGCGGTCGGTAGACGAGAAAGTCCCTATTGGGGTGGGCCGTTAAGAGGGAAAGCGGATTCTTAAACAATTCCGGAAGCCCACGGATGTCCGAAACATGCGGATTGTTTTCGACCATCTCGTGGTCGTCCCAGACAAAACCATTCTGGAGCGAGCGGCCGAACACGCCTGTCACCAGTACGAACAAGAGCACCCACCCCCAGCTTCTCGGCACGCTACGACCTAACCTTTGGAATTGTGAGGCCAACGGGAACACCATGGAGAGATGCATCGGAGGTCGACTCTACAGGCGAGTTCGCTGGTGATACAATGCAAAAGTACGTGCGACATGTTGCAACGACCAACCGGAGGAGACACGTCTGAGTCCTCGCGTCGCAGCCTTACTTCTGGCGCTTGTATCCTTCGTTGTGTACGGGAGAACTCTCCAAAACGGGTTCGTGTACGACGATCACGACGAGGTTGAGCACAACTCCCACATCACGTCCTATCGCAATTTCCCCGATTATTTTCGGCGGCCGTTTTGGGAGGTTACTGCGGCCGAAAATTTTCCAAGCAATATTTACCGGCCGCTGAAACTCGTCTCGTATTATGTCGATTATCAAATCGGGGGAAACGAGCCGGCCCTCTACCATCTCTCCAATTTGGTCTTTCATACCGTGGCGTCGGTTCTTCTTTATTTCAATTTGGTCGGCCTGCATTTCGGCCCGCAAACGGCGTTCTTCGGCGCCGCTTTTTTTGCGTTGCATCCGATGAATTCCGAGGTGGTGTATTACATTTCGGGTCGACCGGACGCACTGGCCGCCGTTTTCTTTTTCGCCGCGATGCTGATGTGCCGAGTGGGGAGGCCGTTTCTTTCGTCGGTTGGGGGCGCAGCTTTCTTCGGCGCACTTCTCTGCAAGGAAACTGTCTTGGTGCTTATGCCCGCACTGGCCCTTCTCGCGATTCGATCGAAAACCAGGGACAGAAAAGCCATGTTCATCACGCTCGCGGCGTGCAGCTTGGCGGCCCTTGCGTATCTGCTCCTTCGGCAGCAATTTGCGAGGGGAACGCCAATGGGAATCGTTCTCCAATCCATCCAAAGCCGGGAAGCCTTGAAAACGTGGCTGACATACCTCCAGTTTCTCATGCTCCCCTTCGGACCGGCAGGCTATCGGGAGGTGGCTGGAGCATCCTATGCCGAGAATACTGCGGCCTCAGCTTTTTTCCTGGGTGTGCTTCTCCTCGCGTTCGTCCGCGGAAGAGCACATTCCCTTGTAAACTGGGTCGGTGTCCTTTTCGTGTTCTCGACGTTGTTCTTGGCTTCGGCTCTCACGATGTCCAGCCGGGTGATTTCGGATCGATATCTCTATTTTTCAGTCGTCGGCCTCAGTTTCTTGGTTTGTGCCGGTCTCGGCGCCTTAAATCGGCGGAGAATCCTTCAGGCGGCTCTCGGAATTCTTTTGCTCATCTTTGGCTCGTTTTCATATCTGGCCGGGAAGCAGTGGAAGAATGATTTTTCATTCTGGTGCTTTGCCGCGGAAATGAATCCAAACTCCGCCGTGGTTCAGCGAAATCTCGGCTTTATTTTTTTTGAGAGGGGGCGGTTTGACGAAGCCGAAGGGGCCTATCTCAAGGCGTTGACCTTATCGGAAGGTGTCGAGTTCAATCGGCGGACTCAACTCAAGAGTCTTCACTCTTTGGGTGCCCTGTACTATCGGCTAGGGGATCTCGATCGCTCACGAACTTATTATGAAAGGCTACTTACGTTGGATCCGGGACAACAGGAACATTGGCAATTCGTCGTAACTCTCCTGTTGGCCCAGAACCGTTGCCAAGACGCCGAAAAACTCGTCGGGCAGGCGAACAAACGATTTCCCGGTCGACCGCCGCTCTTGGTTCCGGGGGACCTTTGCCCAAAGACAAAGAAAACCACGAATCGAATGGACTAGAGGGCTGCACGGGCGGAACCCCCTCCGGAGATTTCGCCAACAAAAGATTACTGAAGCTTTACGACCGTCGTGTCGAGATGCACGTTGTGGCATTGGCCGTCGCGGGCGCGCCAGGTGCAGAGTACTTTGAGCTTCTTTTCCCGCTCGGGACTAGTTGTGCTGGTGATGTCCTCATCTTCGCACACCAGCCATTTCGAGCGTATTCCTTTGATGTCGCCGCTAGCTCCAGGCGCCACATCACAATGGCCGGGCGAGGGTGTGCTTTCACTACTTGTCGCTGTCCTGATTGTCACGTTGGAATAGTCTTCCCCCTTACAGATGACGAACGTCCGAGTGAGTTTGTAGGGGCCGCGGTCCGCAACCGCATCATCCAGGGCTTGGCCCGATAGATTGCTTGGTGCTCCCGAAAGCTCCGAAGTCACGTCTTCCTTTGTCTTTCCTTCCGAATTTAATTCGATTTCCTGAACGAGGCGACCTTCATTCTCGCCGTTTTGCTTCTGAAGCAACGGCTGCGAGACATTGGCCACAGCATCCCAGTTACCCAGATCGGCCCAAGCTACGTCCTTCAGCGACTCGATCTTGGCTTGGCAAATGTTTGTGGCCGACGTCAGCATGCTGGCCCCTTGGTTTCCCCGAATCACGAGCGTCGTCATCGCCGCCATGCCGAGAAGGCCGATGGCGAGAACCACCATAGCGACGAGAATCTCGACGAGCGTGAATCCTTGGGACCGAGAAATGGGGCGTGAGATTGAATTATGCATTTAGTCTTAAATTTTAGATACTTATGTTAATCATTTTAATCTGTTTTCTAAGCTGGTTCAAGACGCCTCCTACCGATGGCCAACCTCTCGATCCAGTTGGCGAAGTTTGTCCTCCAGACGAAACTGCTTGATCTTATAAAGGAGCGCCCGATGGCTGATCTCCAATAACTTTGCCGCTTTGGTTCGGTTTCCGTGGGACGTCTGAAGCGCCCGCAAGATTAAGTTCTCCTCGATCATGCGCGTGGCCTTTTTGATCGAGAGATCATCTGAACTAAAACGAGTCATCCCGGTCGACGCTCCCTGCGAGGTTCGAACGCTGGCGGGCAGGTTCTCCGCTTGAATCCGGTCCCCCGTGGTCAACACCATCGCCCGCTCGATCGTGTTTTCAAGCTCTCGGACATTTCCAGGCCAATCATACTCCATGAAAACGTTCATCACCTCGGGCCCGATGTTCTTGACCTTCACGGCCAGCTTCTTGTTGTATTTTTCGACGAAATAGTCGACCAGAAGCGGGATATCTTCCTTTCGTTCCCGGAGAGAGGGGAGAAAGATGGGAAGAACGTTCAACCGATAGAACAGATCCTCCCGAAACGTCCCTTGTTCCACCTCTTTCGCAAGATCTTTCACCGTGGCCGCGACGATTCGGACGTTCACCTTGATCGGACTGACGTCCCCCACTCTCCGAATCTCTTCCTCTTGCAAAGCGCGCAAAAGTTTTACCTGCAGAAGAAGGGGCAACTCTCCGATCTCATCCAAAAACAGCGTCCCCTGATCCGCCTCCTCGAAGAGTCCCTTCTTTGTGCGAATGGCTCCCGTGAACGATCCTTTCATGTGACCGAACAGTTCGCTCTCCAGAAGATTCTCCGGGATCGCACCGCAATTCACCGTGATGAACGGTTTGTCGGCACGGGAGCTGTTGTAATGAATCGCGCGCGCGATCAGTTCTTTCCCGGTTCCACTATCCCCCAGGAGAAGGCAGGTCGTTTTATAGTCGGCGATTTTCCGAATCGTGTTGAAGATCTCCATCATGTGCGGGCTTTTCGCGACGATGTTGGAGAACTGATACTCCTTCTTGATCTCCCCCTTTAAGCGAACGTTTTCCTTCTGCAGTCGCTCCCGCTCTTCCGCTTTTCGCAGCGTGAGAATGACTTCATCCGGCTTAAACGGTTTGGAGATGTAGTCGTACGCGCCGCGTTTCATCGCTTCGATGGCCGTATCGACGTTTCCGAACGCCGACATCACGACCACCGTAAGGTCGGGATTCTTCACTTTGGCCTTCCGCAGAAATTCAAGGCCGTCCATCTCCGGCATTCGGATGTCGCTCAAAATGAAATCAAAGTTTTCACGCTCGATTTTCTCGAGCGCCACTTTGCCGTTTTCCGCTGTCTGAGGGTCGTACCCCTCTTTTTTCAATAACAAAGAGAGCATATGACGCATGCTCTCTTCATCGTCCACAATCAGTATTCGTCGTTTGGCCACTGAACTTCCGAAGGGAATTACACTACCAGAGACAACCCGCCTCGCAAATTTTGCGTAGTGCCGGCCGGTATCGGAAAAAGAAACACGAATCGCGTGCCCTTCCCGACTTCGCTCCGAACAACGACATAGCCGCCCATATTCTGAACGAGATTCAAGCTGATAAAGAGACCGAGACCGTCGGCGGCGCGTGCAGGTGACATCCACATCACCGGCGAGTATCTTTTTAAATTAAATTCCTGCCTGCGTTCGATGGGATTGGATTTTGATTCGATATTACGTTGCCTTATTCGCCGTTGTCATCGCGTCCTACTGGAATATTTTTCCAAACGGATACATCGGCGACGACCATTACCTTCTGGAAAACCATCGTTTTTTTTCGGATTGGGGGAATCTCTATCTTCTGTTTACCCGTGATAGCTGGGATGTTTTTTGGCCGGAACATGGCCCGGTTGGTTATTGGAGGCCGTTGTTTCTCGCCTCCTTCTACTTTGACAATTGCCTTCCATTACCCACGCTGGTGTCACACCATCTTGTAGATCTACTTTTATACTTCGGTGCTGTGATTGTCGTATTTCGTTTCCTGTTCCACTTTGTGCAGGATGCCACGGCCGCTGCCCTCGGTGCGGTGTTCTTCGCGGCATGGCCTCTACATACGGACTCCGTGACCCTGATGCTGGGCCGTGAATACAGTATGTGCGCGATCTTGTGGATAGGAGCCTACATGTATTCTGAGCGGTATTGTGGCCGCGGACCCCCATCTTGTCTCTGGATTTCATGTGTGTTCTTTGCCTTGTCTCTTTTGTGCGTTGAGAGCGCGATCGTATTCCCGTTCATGGCGCTGCCCATGCTCTTTCGCGGTCCGGGTGCGTCGGGCCGACGCGTTTACCGACTCGGCGCCAGTTTCATCGCTGTTATCATAACGTACTTGGCTTATCGGAAATGGATGATTCCGATCAAGCTGTATCCGCCCGAACACATGAATTTGGAATTGCTTTGGGATTCGGGAGCGGTAGCTCTGCGTTCCTTCCGCGCCATCCTTTGGCCCTTTGATTTTGTTGTGACCGAAACCCCCGCACCTCTGGTCGGCAGAGTTGCGGACGGGTTCCTGGGATTATTCCTAGGAACGGTGGGTTTGTTGGCCGTCGTTATTTCATATATCAAGAGATGCCCGAAAGGTTACCTTCCATTATTATTGTATCTCACGCCGTTGCTGTTGGTGATCCCTCCCTATCCCCGCGGCTCGGTGTACCAAGATCGTTATCTTTTTCTTCCATCCGTCGGATTGGCTTTGGCCATAGGTTACACGGCAGGTTGGCTTCGGGAACGAGGTTCAGCTCGACTGCTCCTCCTGTCTGGTGGACTCATGGGGGTATGTGTGCTCAGCTTTATTTTTACCAGCCTTGCACGCAATTTCGACTTTCGAAACGATATCAGCTTTTGGTGTACGGAAGCCGATCGGCAGCGCACCGCTTTTGATGCGAATAAACGTTGCGGAAAGGCATTTCAGAATGTCGGACGAGACTCCGAGGCGCTCGTCTACTACGATCGGGCACTGAATCTTAAATTGCATCCAGACGTCATCAACGACTATGGCGTGATTCTCGCGGGAAGGGGCCAGTGCAAAGACGCCCTCCGTTTGTTTCGCTTCCTCCGAAAGAGGGATGAAACTTATATCAAAGGATGGAAAAACGAAATCGCTTGCATTCGGCAATTGAAGGACGAAGCCCAGCTCCGGCGAGTGTTACCGGCCGCCAAAAAGGCAATCCCCCGTGAATTCTAAATGATGATGGATCGATCACCCCAAGAACGAGAACGGCTCGAACAACGTCTCAAGTGGTTGACGGGCCGCCGTCCCCTCGAGCAGTCCCGACGGATATCGGAAGGAGAAAAATGAATCGCGTTCCCTTCCCGATTTCGCTCTGAACATCAAGATAGCCGCCCATATTCTGAACGAGATTCAAGCTGATGAAGAGACCGAGACCGGTTCCCTTTCCGGGCGGCTTGGTCGTGTAAAATGGATCGAAGATCTTGGTCAATTCATCCAAAGGGATGCCGGGACCGTTGTCTTCGACGACGGTTTGGATCACCTCTCCGCTTTCACTGAACAGAAATGCCGGCAGCCCGGCGCGTTCGGAGCGCATTTCTTCGACATCCACGCCGCCTGTGTCTTCCCTTCGGCGTCTCTGACGCAGTTCCAAAATTCCCGGCCGAGCGGAATCCCCGCGGCGCGTTCGCGCACGGAAGAGCGTGCCGAGCGGCTGCTCACGCAAGCGCTGAATGGACAATCGCTGCGTCCGAACCACGATGATCCCTTGATCGCCCAACACCTGCACCGCGTTGAGAACCAGATTCCAAAGCACCTGGCGCAAGGGATCCGGATCCAAAGGAATCAGAGGTACGTCGGCCGACAGTTCCAGGCGAATCGTCAGACCCGGAGAGATTCCGTGCCCTTGAACTCCCTCCACCGCGGAACGTATGACATCATTAATATCGCAAGGATCGGGATTGGCCGCCTGAGGCCGGGCGTACTCCAAGAGTTGCCGCACGATTCGGCTGATTCGTGTCAGTTCGGATTCGCATCGGGCCAGAAGCTCCGTGGTCTCCGAATCTTGGGTCACCGATTTGAGAAGAGAGAGATACCCTAGTACCGCTCCCAAGGGATTTCCCACTTCGTGGGCAACACCTGCGGCCAACCGGCCGACACTCGCCAGCTTCTCTCCCCGGAGCAATGCGTTCTGGGCTTCCTCCAGTTTCTGATTGAGGTTCTCGAGGGATTGCGCGTAGTCGGCAAGTTTTTCTTGGTCGGTGAGCAGGTGGCGCCTCATCAAATCGAGTGCCGCCCCCAGTCTCCCGATTTCGTTATCTCGGACGACGGGTACCGGCCGGCCGGTGTCCCCGGCGGCGATCGCTTCCGCGGCCCGTTCAATTTGTTGCAACGGATTGACGACGACGTGCCGTATCAACCGGTACCCGAACAGAAGAAGGACCCCCGCGAACGCGATGACGAACATGATGATCGCGACGGCGACTTTTCGGAATCCCTCCCGAGCGGAATGATCGGGAAAGCTCAGACTCAAAATTCCCACCGGCTCCTTTTTTGGTTGGACGGAAAGAAAAACGGTAATCGCCTCGTTCCGCTCCACCACCACGCGCGGAGCGATCGGAAGAGTTGAAAGGAAATTTCTTTCCGTCAGATTCACCTGCGGCTCCGTCCCCCCGCGCCAGCGCCCGGAAGCGGAAAACAGATTCCACTGCTTGACTCCCGAGGGATACCCGCCGCGTACCGCCATTCGTTTGATCGTGGATTCGATCCCGCCGTCGGACCGCGTCGGATCCCAAGTCCGCTCGACCAGTTCCAGGACGGCGCGAGCGACGGCTTGAGCGTTCTGAACCGCCTGGGCCCGCAAAAGATCTTCGGAAATCTTGAGGCCGATCGATCCCACGATCAATACCGACACGATCGCCAATACGCCCAAATACCAGACGATTTCTCGTTGCAGTCGCCCGCTCGCGATTTGGGAACGTTCGGTAATCCAGTCCAGTTTCATCGTTCGCCGTGAAGACATTACGGAACCGGCTCGCTTCGCGCAAAGGAACTTTGCACGTCCGTAAACGGTGAGTTAGGCTTTCGTAGAACCCATTTCGCAAGGAGCTTTATGTCCAATGAACGCAGGAGCCGGAAGTTCATCAACAGCTGGGCGCAGGTTTCGATGGCCGCTGAAATCGTTCTCCATGCCTTGCTGTTGGTCGCTCTAATAGCCTTAATCCTTTTTGCGTGGCCGTTTGCGGGCATGTTGAGCCCGTATAGCCTCGAAGATCATCAGGCGATCGCGAAGGAGCTCTTCCTTCTCAACTATTCCAAGTGGCCGCTCTTCGTTGCATTGGCCGTCTTCGTGGGATTCGTGAGTATCCTCTTTACGCATCATATCGTCGGCCCGGGGTACAAGTTCGAACGGGCCTTGGGCGAACTCATGGAAAGAAATTTGGATGTCTCCATCACGCTTCGAAAATGGGACTATTTTCGAGAAATTCAAGACGGTCTCAATCGAGTCGTCACGCGCTGGCGGGAAGACCTCGGAAAAGTGTCCCGGGACCAAAAAAAGGCGCTTTCTCTGATCCGCGATCTGCGCGGAAAAACACTCACCGCGGAAAAAGGGGAAGAAATCGAACAGCTCTTGCTCTCGATCGGAGTCATTACCGACAGTTACAAGGGTTTTTCAGTTTAACGCGTCAAGACTCGATACATCCATTCCTGCCCGCCCAAAGCGTAGAGCAGGAGGCCGAGACAGAGAAAGGGTCCAAAGGGTATCGGGTACTTCGTCGTTTTCCCGCGAAAAACCACAAGCGAAACGCCTACCAACGAGCCGAATAGCGATCCGTAAAACAGAGAGGTGAGAACCCCTCCCACTCCGGCGTGGGCGCCAAATCCCGCCAGCAATTTGACATCGCCGAGGCCGATCCCTTCGCGATCGGTCACTTTTTCGTAGGCCCACCCCACCCCCCAGAGCAGGCCGGCGCCAGACACGGCTCCAATGACCGCTTCCACGGGAGCTACATTCCAATCGAAACCGATCCAATGCGCCCCGAAGGCGACGACGAGGCCGATCCCGATGGCGGATATGGAAATCGAGTTCGGAATGATTCGATGTTCGAAATCAATCGCGCTGACGGTCACCAGCGCGGCCGAAAAAAAGAAATAATAGACGCTCGCAAAACCGACCCCGCGCGTGCGCACCAGCCACCAGGCGATTCCTCCGATCGTCAGCTCAATCCAAAAATAACGGCTTCCAAACGCGGTTCCGCATCGACGGCAACGTCCGTGGAGCAAGACATAGCTAAGCAACGGGATGTTGTCGTAGAAACGAATCAGGGAACCGCAGCGGGTGCAGCGGGAGCGCGGAAAAATGATCGAGAGATCGCGCGGAAGACGATAGATGCAGGCATTTGCAAAGCTGCCCACGACGGAGCCGAATAGAAAACCAAACAGTTGCAATGTGGCGGATTCGCTCATCGAATCGTCAGTGAAAGAAGTTCGGAATCGAGAATTGCAGGATGCCAGCCCAGCACAGGAGAAGGCTGCCGGTCGCCAGGATCGCCCACGGCAAAACTCCCCACCCGTCCCGATGCGAGGAACGGTAAAGCCCCGTGAAAAAGCCGGCCGCGCCGATGACGATCCCCGCAACGTCCAACATTTTCTGGATCATGGGGTCACCATTTCCGCCAGCCGATCCTCACCTCGATTTCGAAATCGTTCCGCCAATTCACGACGGTAGGTTTGCGTCTTCGCCGTGGGACCGAGGTGCGCGAGAATGCCTTCGGACGATTTCGAAAGAATCCGATCGTTCATTTCGGCGGTGCGTTGGTGAAGGGAAAGAGGCGCACGAAATTCCACGAAGGCGTTATCGTCCGTATTCAAAGGTGCCTCGCCCGCAAAACGGGCTATGCCTTCCGGACCCATCAGAAAGCGGCCCAGAAGATCGATTCCCCGGTTCAGACCGATTTCGGCCAACTCCCGCTTCAACAGGGGAGAAGTCCATCGTGAACTCGTTAAATCCGGATGCAGGTAGATGTTTCCCTCGCTACCGATGAGAAGAAGATCATAACCTTCGACCGATTCAAACACCAAAACATGGCCAAAAACGGATGCAAAGGTTTTGAGAATAGATCCGACCAAGGTTCTCGACATCCCGTAAATTGGCAGCCATTGGCACATCACGCCCCCCTCTTCCAACCTTCCTCGCGCCATCTGAAAAAATTCCCGCGTAAAGAGCGGCGCCACGCCGCTCATCCAGGGATTCGAGGGTTCCGACGTGATGACATCGAATTTTTCTCGGCGGGTGGCCAGAAAATGCCGGGCATCGGTCAGAACAATTCGGTGTTCCGGCGGTTTCAAGGGACCGAAATTGACCTCGCTAAAATAGCGAGAAGCTTCCAGAACCGCGGGCTCGATTTCAACGGCTGTGACATGCGCACCTTGAAAAAGAGAGGCCACGCCGGCCGTAACGCCGCTTGCCAGACCGATGACCAGAACCGTGCGGGTCTCTTTCGAGAGACTTAAAGGCAGCGCTCCCAGCAGAACCTGCGTCGAGCGATCGCCATGGATACTGGCATCCGCCTTGCCGTCGATCGACAAGATCCGATCGTTTTTCGTTTCGATTACGGCAACCGTGGAGCTGATCCCTTCCCGATAGTAGATCACTTTTCCGACTTCAATCTGAGCATGTCCGCCGCTCAAGGCTTCTCCCACGGCGTATTTGTAAACCCCGCTGGCCAAGACTCCCTGATCCCAAAATCGGGGTCCGTTGAAAAAGCAAACCATCAGATAAACTCCCGATGAAACGATAAGGGCGGTTCGAATAGAGCGATTTCCCCAGATCGGACTTTTTCGGAGGAGAAGCAGTCCGATTCCGAGATGAAAAAAAATGATCGTCAGTAAAATCGGTAGAAAACCGAACCGAGGAATGGCGATCAAACCGGCCGCCACGGATCCGACGATGGAACCGACGGAATTCGCGCCAAAAACCCAGGCGGCGTTTCGTGCGAGATTTTGCGGGCCCGGTCCGTCGTCGGCAGCCTTGTCGTTGCGCACAACAACCAATGGAACCAAGACGCCATGCAGAAGCGCGGGGATCAAAAGCATTCCCGCGGACAAGGACAATTCGATCAGACGCAATCCGAGCGAATGCGGTCGGAATAGATTGACGAGGCCGACGAACAGATAGGGTGCCAGGCCGTACAAGATCGCGCTCAAACCGACGGCGTAGCCCAAGCTTAATAGGATCGCGGGAAGGGCGGTTTCGCGCGTCGCGCGTTTTAAGACTTTCGGAACCAGAAAGCTTCCGACCCCAATCGAAAGAAGATAGACAAAGAGGACCAATCCCAACGCAAATACCGACGGGCCCAACAGGAGGCCGAGTAGCCTTGTCCAGACCACTTCCAAGGCGAGCGAGGCCATGCCACCCCATAGCGCAACCCCTAAATCGACCTTCGTCAATGCACGTCCAACTCCCTTTCCGACCGCTTCCCGCCGCGCGAGCCCCGGGTCGCCCGTCTTCCAAAGCGGGCAGGCGCCAAGCGCCGCCGCCACCAAGCAAATGGCCGCGAACGTTTCGGTCCCGCGCACACCGAGCGCCGGAATCACCCAAAAGGATGCGACCAACGCCCCAAAGGCTCCGCCGGCTGTGTTGATCCCGTAAACGGAACCAACCACCCGATCGTTGGCCCATGCCGACTCTTTGAGTCCCGCGATGACAAGAGGTGTCGTGATTCCCATGAACAGTGTGGGCAAGAGAAGAATGGGTACGACCATCCAGGGTAATTGCGCGACACCTTGGGCCCGAAGCCAAGTTGAAACGCCGATCCCGCTCGCAGCAGTCAGAAAAGTGACGAGCGCGTAAGCCGCAAACGGTCTTGTGACCTTCGGTATCCATCGGCCTGCAAACGCGCTCCCCAACGCCAAGCCGGCCATGAACGCGGCAAAAATCGCCGTGGTCGCCAACGTCGTGGTGCCCAAAATGAGAATCGCG
>DATDPG010000046.1 GCA_035292885.1 Bdellovibrionota bacterium
GGGCGAAGGGGGAATGGTTCTGACCGACCGGGAAGACATCGCCGTGCGGGCCCGTGTGTACGGAAATCACGGCCGTCAACGCGATCAAGGCGGGTTAGCCATCTCCGTGGGGCACAACTATCGAATGAGTGAGTTTCATGCCGCGCTCGGTCTCTGGGCGCTCGAGCGCCTTGGGGAGGCGATCGATCGGCGAAAACGGGCGGCCCGCCGTTATGACGACGCGCTCCGGTCGATGGAGGGCGTCACGATAATCCTGGAGCCGGGACGGGCGGAATGGAATCGTCAAAGCTATCCGGTCCGAATCCAGGGGGAACGGCGCGAGCGGATCGCCAACGAACTTCGGAAAAAAGGGATCGAAACCAGCCCGGGTCCGCTTCCCGCTCACATCCATCCGTATATCGTCGCCTCCCTGCACCCGCCTCGACTTTCCGAGACGGAATCCGCTTATGAGGGAACCCTCCTTCTCCCGATGTACGCGGCTCTCACGGAAAACGATCAATCCCAGGTGATCGGCGCGCTTCAAAATGCCCTCGCCTCGTGCCGCTAAGTGCTTCGATCCACAAATACGGTGAAGCACCGAGGTTGTCGATGCGCCGCGTTCTCGGTGTTCGGCGACTGAGGCGTACCGGGAAGTACGACGAAGGAGACGAGTGCCGAGAACGCGGATGCAGCGACGACCGAATGCCAGCGTATTTGTGGATCGAGGCACTCACCTGGCTCGCCTGGCGCGGCGATTTTCCCGAAAATTCCGTCTCGACCTGTCCGGCCTGCGGGTTCTGACGGAAGCGGCGACCGGCCCGTTTTCCGTAACCGCACCCCTGGCGGCGCTCGCCGGTGGGACGGTGTTCGCCGTGGCCCGACCGAACCGGTACGGCTCGGCTGAAAAGTCCGCGCGGCAGGTCCGTGCCGTTGCCCGGAGACTCGGTGTTTCCCATCGAATTCAGATCGTCCGAAACTCGTTTCAGGCGCCTCTCCACACGATCGATCTCGTGACAAATTCCGGAAATGTCCGGCCGATCGATCGATCGTTTCTGAGTCAATTGCACCCGAAAGCGGTTGTCTCGCTGATGGTCGAACCGTGGGAACTCCGCCGACAGGACGTGAATGTTCGCGCGGCGCGCCGTTTCGGGATCGCCCTGGCCGGACCGAATGAAAGAGGCTCGAAGGTCGATGTCTTTCGTTATTTGATTCCGCTTGTCCAACGGATCGCGCGAAAAAATAAGCTTCGATTCAGGCATCGGAACGTCTTGCTCGTCTCAAGTCCGGAATTTCGGCCCTATTTAATTCAAGCCGTTAAAACGCTGGGAGGGACGCCGATCACCCGCCCGCAAAAAGCCGATGTTGTGATTCTTGCCACCGGTCCGAATATAAAAACTTCCCGTACGTTTCTTTCGAAGTGTTCAAACGGGACCCCCGTCATACAACTCTGGGGAGACGTCGACGCGGGGCGCCTGCGCCATTTGCGTTGGCTGCCGAAGGAACCTCCAGTTAAAGGACATATGGGATATCTTTTGAGCGATCTCGGGCCGGAACCGGCGGTGCGTCTGATCGCCGGCGGATTGAAGGTCGGTGAAATTCTGGCCCGGACGCGCGGGAAAGGATATTCCGTGCGAAAGAGCGTCGCCCGGGCCGTTCGTTCGAGTTTCGCGTTGCCCGCCGGGCGATGATAGACTGACGCCACCATGAATGTTCTGATCACGGGCGGCTCCGGATTCGTCGGGTCGCATCTGGCCGAACGGCTACTGGCGGATGGGCATTCGGCCACGCTGATCGACGATCTCTCCACCGGGCAGACACGCAACGTCGAACACCTGGAAAAAAATCCGAAATTTCACCTCATCGTTGAATCAATTACGAATCTCCAAACTTTGGAACCGCTGGTTCAAGCGACCGACCTGATTTATCACCTTGCCGCGGCCGTCGGCGTAAAACTGATCGTCAGCGACCCGGTGGCTACGATCGAGACCAACATCCGGGGAACGGAGGTCGCGCTTCACCTCGCCAACAAATGGCGGAAACCGTTGCTCCTGACCTCCACATCGGAAGTCTACGGCAAGAACAGTTCGAGCCCCTTCCGCGAAGAAGATGACATGGTGTTCGGCCCCACGACGCACTCCCGTTGGAGCTACGCTTGTTCCAAGGCGATTGATGAATTCCTGGCCATTTCGTACCACCGGAAAAAGAAATTGCCGGTGATCGTGGCCCGATTGTTCAACACCGTCGGCCCCAGACAGACGTCTCAATATGGAATGGTCGTTCCGACGTTCGTCCGCCAGGCACTGCAAAACGCCGATATCACGGTATACGGGGACGGAACGCAGTCCCGAACGTTTACGTACGTGACCGACGTCGTCGAAGCTCTGATCCGCCTGCCGAAGCATGAGCAGGCGTTTGGAGAAGTCTTTAACATCGGTGGAAATCGCGAGATTTCGATTCACCAGCTGGCCGAGTTGATCAAAGAGCGTTCCAAATCCAGTTCAAAAATCGTCAAGATTCCGTACGACCGCGCGTACGAACCGGGGTTTGAAGACATGCCGAGGCGGGTCCCGGACATCTCAAAGCTTGCGCGTGTCACCGGGTTCTCCCCAAAAGTGTCGCTCGAAGAGATTATCGACCGGGTGATCGCCTTTTTCCGAAGCGATCCGAGTTTTGTCTAGTGGTCTCCGCGGCCTTCGCCATCGCCTTTGTCCTCTCCGCGCTTTTCACCAAGGTCACGATAGAACTCCTGCACATGCGGGGATGGCTCTTCCGCAGGCCGACGGAGGATCGATGGCATCACGAACCGACTCCGGTCGGCGGCGGCATCGCCATGTTCGTCACTTTTTCGGCGGTCGCCGCCGCGTTCGGCCTGTTGCGCGCCGATCTACTCAATATCCTTTTGGCCGGCGG
>DATDPG010000047.1 GCA_035292885.1 Bdellovibrionota bacterium
CCCGCCGTTTTCGGGTGTGCGTCGCCCGCGGAAGCATGGAATATTCGGCGGTGACCCAACCCCGTTTTTTCCCTTCCAAAAAGGGGGGGACACTCTCCTCCACCGAAGCGGAACAGAGGACCCAAGTGTTGCCCATGCGGATCAGACACGATCCCTCGGGATATTTAATGTAATTCGGCTCGATCAAAAGAGGTCGCAGGCCGAGTTCGTCGCGTCCGGGAGATCTCATGGCGACGGATTGTTGCCCGGCGAGCGAAAACGGTCAATAGCTGCGACGAGCATCGTTGCGGCCCGGTCCCACGTCGCGGGGTTTTCCCATCGGTTCCCCTCCGTGGAGGTGAGATAGCCCAGCTCCACCATAGCCGCCGGCATAGTGATCCCCAAAAGCGGAGCCAACGGCAGAGCGGAGATTTGCATCGTCGTTTCGGGATTGTCCTCCAAGAACTGGTCCGTCAACGCCGAAACCCATCGCCAGGACTCTTGGGTATACGCCTGGTGAGCGGACATGAGCGGCATGACGAGATCTTCCCGAAGTACGGACACCGAGCTTAAGGCGTAAATCCTCGCTCCTCGAACCACCGGATCGGGCGCCCCCGCCATGTGCAGGCTCACAAAAATTCCCGGACGATGACTATTGGCGAGACGCCTCCGCTCGTCGAGAGAAAGACCGTAGTCGTCGCGGCGCGTGAGAAACACGCTGATGTCCGATCGACCGGACAGGAGTTGCTCGGTGCGCTTGGCGACTTCCAGATCGACCGTCTTCTCCGAGATCGCGCCCATTTGCACGCCGGTATCGCTCCCGCCGTGGCCGGGATCCAGGACGATAGTAAAGCCCAACGCGTCCTGGGCATAGAGCGGCAAAATGGGAAAACTTCCGTAGACCGAAGCTGAGATACTAAGGAAGAGTGCAGAGGCGCTCCAGGCGTTCATCCCCACATTCCTTTCGAAGAAATTCCACGGCATCCCGAATTTCAGGGAGCTGCGAAGGGCGGTGAATATCGGTGGCCACCAAATCGATTCGATCGGCCTTCAAAAACGCCATCGCCGCGGACCGAAGCGCTCGGTGCGCCGACTTCGGAAAGCTCATGAGGTCCACCTGAATTCGAAAACCCATGTCGATATATTCCTGCACCCGCTCCGGATCGCGGATAATTCGGTTGTATCGTTCGGCGTGGGCGAGGAGCGGAAGGATTTTGGCGGCATGGAGCGTCTCAAGATACGTGGCGGCGGCCTTGGGAACGGTGATCTGCGGCAGCTCGATCAATTGGTATTTTTTCCCCTTCCAATCAAACGGGAACGTC
Source organism: Bdellovibrionota bacterium (assembly GCA_035292885.1). NCBI lineage: Bacteria > Pseudomonadati > Bdellovibrionota > Bdellovibrionota bacterium. The sequence continues at coordinate 1,302 of DATDPG010000047.1, forward strand.
TCGCGCTCCGGCGCCGAAAGCAGCTCGTAATCCAAAAGGCATTCGCGGCCGAGGAGAATCTCGATGGAAATGCCTTCCTTCCGAATCGCTTCCCTGACCTTTTCCGCGGCTTCGCGGATAGATGCAGCGGTGGGCGTATATCGACCCGGATAAAAATGAGGCGTGGCGACCACATGGGTAAATCCAATATCCGATAGGCCGCGCAATATACCCACCGAGTCGCCGACCGTCTTCGCTCCGTCGTCGAGAGCGGGGAGAAAATGCGCGTGGACATCCAACACGGCTGAAATCGTACCATCGCGTGCAACCCCTGTCGCCGTTTCCCGTCGCGGGGAAGGAGTGATATCCTCCGCGCCATGCGCGTGGCGCTGGCACAAATCAATACGTCCACGGGTGCGATCGATGAAAACTGCAAACGGATCGATCGCTATCTGAAACATGCCTCGGTCCGCGGCGCGGAATTGGTCGTTTTTCCCGAACTGGCGATCGTCGGTTATCCGCCCAAGGATCTTTTGGACCAAGACGGTTTCGTTCGGCGAAGCCGGCAAGCGCTCGATCGCTTGGCCGCCGACCATCCGAAAGAAAAATTCATCGTCGGTTTCGTCGACACCGGCGGAAAGGAAGGGAAGGGAAGGGCCAACGCCGCCGCCTATGTGGAAGGTGGAAAGATCCAGTTCATCCATCGAAAGGTGTTGCTGCCCAACTACGACGTGTTCGATGAGGTTCGCTATTTCGATGCCGGCAGGAATGTCGACGTCGTCAAGATCGGCGATCGGAAAATCGGCATCACGATTTGTGAGGACATTTGGAACGACGAATCGATTCTGGGGCGGAAGCTCTATGGCCGAAATCCGGCGGAAGAGCTCAAACAAATGGGGGCCGAACTCATTATCAATATTTCCGCTTCGCCGTATCACGATGGAAAAGAGCAGGTTCGCCGGAAACTGGTGGACGGTCTGATCGAAGATCTTCGCCTTCCGATCCTTCTAGTGAACCTGGTTGGAGGGAACGACGAGCTTCTTTTTGACGGCGGAAGCTTCGCGGCCGATGCACGGGGGAAAATTTTCTGCCGGGCGAAGGTGTTCGAAGAGGATTTGGTTTTCATGGATTTGGATTTGATGCAGGGGGAATTCCGCGACTGGCCCGAGGAAGAACAGGAGTGGATGTCTCGGGCGTTGGTCATGGGTCTTCGGGATTACGCAAGGAAGTGCGGATTTCAAAAGGTGGTGGTGGGTCTCTCCGGCGGGATCGACTCATCTTTGGTTGCATTATTGGCCGTGGAAGCCTTGGGACCCAAGAACGTAATGGGCGTCTCGATGCCGTCACGCTTTACCAGTCCAATGAGCCGGGAGGACGCGGAATCGCTGGCGAAAAAACTGGGCATTGAGTTTCTGACCCTACCGATCGACCCGATCGCGCAATCGTATGAAGAAGCACTGAGCGATGCATTTTCCGGGAAAAAACGGGATGTCACGGAGGAAAATATTCAAGCGCGCGTTCGGGGAAATCTCTTGATGGCCTTGTCGAATAAATTTGGTTCTCTTGTGTTGAGCACCGGGAACAAATCCGAACTGGCGGTGGGATATTGCACGCAATACGGCGACATGGCGGGAGGGCTGGCCGTGATTTCCGATCTGCCAAAGGAAAAGGTTTACAAAATGGCGCGTCATCTCAACCGGAAATGGAACGCGATTGCCGAGCGGGTTTTCACCCGGCCTCCCTCGGCGGAACTTCGGCCGAATCAAAAAGACGAAGATTCCTTGCCGCCGTATTCCGTTCTCGATCCGATTTTACGGCTCTACGTCGAGGAAATGGCCGGCGTGGAAGAGATTATGGGCGCCGGATTCGATCGCGCGACGGTTCAACGGGTGATCGACCTGGTGGACCGAAACGAATTTAAGCGAAGGCAGGCGGCGCCCGGACTCCGGTTGTCGGCCAAAGCTTTCGGGGTCGGTCGTCGGATGCCGATTGCTCGGGGGAGCGCATGAAGCTCCGCCGCGTCGTGGTCGTATATAAGAAGAGTTCGTACCAGGTTTATGCGCGGGAGCGGCGCGACCGGAGGTTCCTGAAGCTCCTTCGACAGAAACACGGCGTAGTCGGGCGTTTGGTCCGAAGCCATCGGGCGCACACGGAAGTGTTGGGTCACGTTCGGAGCGTTCTTCGCCGCCGCGGCATCGCCGTCGAGTTTATCTATCGGGCGCAGGGATTTTCGGAGCGGAAAGCGGACCTGGTGCTTACCGTGGGAGGGGACGGTACGTTTTTGGAAGCCTCTCACAGCGTGATCCATCGCCCGATCCTCGGAATCAATTCAAACCCGGAGGAGAGCGTCGGATTTCTATGCGGAACGACGGCAAGGCGCCTGGAGCGGATTCTCGATTCCATTCGCGAAGATCGCTTGCACCCGACGGAGTTGGCGCGGCTCCGGGTCCGTATGGACAAAAAAGTGCTGCCGGTGCAGGTGCTCAACGATGTCTTGATCTGTCACGCCAACCCGGCCGCGACCTCCCGGTACATCATGCAATTGCGAGGAATCCGGGAAGAACACAAGTCCTCGGGCGTCTGGATTTCTCCCCCCGCCGGCTCGACAGCCGCGACCGGCGCCGCGGGTGGAAGAAGGTTGCCCATTCGATCCCGGGCGTTTCAGTTTCTCGTGCGGGAAATCTACCACCCCACCGGCAAGCGATTTCGTTTGGCCGGCGGGATTGTCCGGCCGGGTGATTCGCTTGTCGTTTTTTCCAAAATGCGCGCGGGCAAAATCTATTTGGACGGCGCACATATTCATTACCCGTTTTCTATCGGTGAGCGGCTTCAGATCTCGGCGACGGCTCCTCCGCTCTTGGCATTCGGTCTCGACGGCAAACGGGGACGAAGGCGATCATGAGTCGGCCTCTCGAATCGATGGAGGCCGTCATCGTTCGGCAGGTGCCTTACGGCGAAGCCGACCTGATCGTGGGGTTGATGACCGATCTGCGTGGAAAACTCTCGGTCTTCGCCTCGGGCGCCCGAAAGAGCGTGAAACGTTTCGGGGGCGGGCTGGATCTTTTTTCATACGTTCGAGCCGACCTCCGCCCGCCGCGGGCCGCTCATGAACATTTATGGCGGCTGGAAAAAATCGAATTGATCGACCCTCATTTCTCGGTTCGGTCGAACCTGCGGGCGTTCGCCACGGCAAGTTATCTGGCGGAATGCATTTGGTCCTTGGGAGGCGAGGGAGATCCGCAACACCGGCTGTTCGTTTGGTGGAGAGAGACGCTGGCCGCCATGGAGCGCGATCCCGCGGCGTCGGACCGCGCCGTACAATTGGATTTGGAACTTCTCAAACTTTGCGGCTACTCACCCCGATGGAATGTCTGCATCGAGTGCGGCCGCCCGCCGCAGGGGAATCCGCTCTTCTTTTCCTTCGAACAGGGCGGTATTTCGTGTCAGAGCTGCCGCAAACGGGGAGAAGGGCGTTGGCTCGACTCCGCGACGGTTCGGCATCTTTACTCGGGCGAGTCGATGGAGCATGGCGAGGAAGACTCCATCCGCCGGACGCTGGATGCCTTTGTGACCCATACGCTGGGGCGGGAGCCAAAGAGCCAGCGTTTTCGAGAGGAGATTTTGCGTGAACGCGGGTGAAAAGTTCAATCGTTTGGTGGAAATCATGGCCCGCCTGCGCGGACCGGACGGCTGTCCCTGGGACCGCGAGCAAACGCCCGAATCGATCCGTCCGTATTGCATCGAGGAGGCGTACGAAGTTGTCGAAGCGATCGACGAAGGGGATCCCAAGAAACTCTCCGAGGAGCTGGGAGATCTTCTCCTTCAGGTGGTGTTCCATGCCCGCTTCGGAGAGGAAAAAAATCAGTTCAACGTCGAAGGGGTGATCGATTCGATCAACGAAAAACTCGTTCGCCGTCATCCACATGTCTTCCGGCGGAACAAAGGGGACGAGGCTTCCACGCCCGACGAGGTTCTGGAGAAATGGGCGAAGATCAAGAAGCTGGAAGGGCGAAAACACCTTTTGGATGGAATTCCCAAGGCTCTGCCGGCGCTTCTGCGCGCCACGCGCATGGGGGAAAAGGCCGGGGGTGTCGGCTTCGACTGGCCCGACGCCGAAGGCGTTTGGAAAAAAGTGGAAGAAGAGATGGACGAACTGCGTGCGGCAAAGGGTGATTTGAAAAAGACGGAAGAGGAGTTGGGCGATTTGTTGTATGCGCTCACGAGTCTCGCGCGGCACCTGAAGGTGGACGCCGAATCGAGCCTCCGCATGGCTACGGAGAAGTTCGAAAAACGGTTTCGGTGGATGGAGGAAGAAGCGCGGAAGCGGGGAGAGGAGCTTGCGGAGCTAACCGCCGACGAGCTGGATCGGCTTTGGAATCAGGGGAAAATGACTACCAGAGAGGTTGAAAAGAAGTGACGGGGCGGCTGTTGAAACGGGAACGATCGGGCCTTGTGCGCGCGGCTGTCGTTCGCTCCTTCGTCATCGGAATTCTCGCCACACTTGTGTTTGGTGTTGCGCTCTATCATCCCTTCTTCCAATCCCGCGTCCTTTCTCGAATGCCCTTTCTCTGGACTCTGATCCTCTTTCTTTACTGGGTGGTGCCGCTCCCGCTCTATCTCCTGACGTTTCTTCGCCATCCCGAGCGGCGGTACGATTCCGGGTCAAAGCCGCTTCTTGTTCTAGCGCTTGTCCGGAGACTTCGACGGGGAGGTTGGCACGGAATCCGGCCCGCTTTTCGTTCCTTCCACGCTCGGCTGACGCTTCTGAGTCTTCTGGTGAAGCTTTATTACCTGCCGCTCATGACTTCTTTTTTTTGGGAGCACACGACGTTCATTGTGGGCTGGTTTCAGCGGAGTCCGTCCTTAAGTTCGTTTACGCTGCAAGACTGGGTTTTGGGTAGCGGCTATTCGCTTGTAAACCAGACGATCTTCCTGATTGATACGATGATTTTTGCGTTCGGTTATGCCGTCGAACTGCCCTGGCTCAAAAGCCGGATTCGATCCGTCGAGCCGACGCTGCTTGGATGGACGGTGACACTGGCCTGTTATCCGCCGTTTAACATGGCGACCGACGTTGTTCTGAGTCGGAAATACGCCAACGTCGTTCTTCCCGATCTTTTCCGCGCGACGTTGAATATCGGCGTCCTGACCTGCCTGCTGATTTACCTGTGGGCCTCGATCGCGCTCTGGTTCAAGGCGAGCAATCTCACGCATCGCGGGATCGTCGCCCACGGCCCGTATCGATTCATCCGGCACCCGGCCTATGCCGCCAAAAACCTCTCCTGGTGGTTGGAGAGCCTTCCAAGTTTAACGAATCCCTCCAACATTCTTTCGATCGTGGGCTGGAACGTCATTTACATTCTCCGGGCGATCACCGAGGAACGGCACCTCAAAAAAGATCCCGCGTACCGCGAATATTGCCGCAAAGTACGATATCGATTCATTCCCGGTGTTGTCTGAAATGGATGCCGGTGGCGCAGGTTCGGAGCGGGCGTGGGGAGCGGAAGAATTCCAAGGATTGGGCCCCAGCTCAGTGTGCAGTTCCAGTTTCGTCGTCCAATTCGTTTCTGAGCTGTTGGATGGCGGAGCAGATATCATCCTGATACTCCCGTACCGCCTCGCTGATGCTTTCCCGGCACTCGTCGAACACGGCCTCGAGCTCGCTGCTCAGTGAATTTTTCTGGGAAAGATTCTTCATGGCTTCGTCTCCTGTTGTCTGGGAATAGGTATTCAAGCGGCGTACCAACGAGGCGCCGATATTTTCCATATAATATCGGGGTCTTAGGTAGTGTCGGCGCGGCGCATGTGGGTTGATCAGTTCGCCTGGGGTGGGACGGGAAGTTCCCAGCGAATCCAGGGACTTATGCAGTGCGTTAACGGAGGGGAATCACGCTCAAGCCGAGATCCAGATTGGTTTCGCCCTGAAGGGTGATGACCGTCTGGGCGTTTGCGGGCGCCAGGAGCTGAAGGACATGGGCGCCGGAGAGAAAAAGGGATCGGCTGATCGCCGCGGAATTCCCTGCCGTCGCGCTTTCCTGGATCAAGGGCCCGTCGAGCGTGATCGAAGAACCGTCGATGTCGATTCGCGTACCGCGGAGCCGAATATTGCGCGTCATGTCGGTGAGCGGATCTTTAACTTCAGGCTGGTAATTATATTTCGGGTCGCGTCCCAAGTAGTCGGTGTTATCGAGCGCAAGCAGGGCGCCAAAATCGGCGTACCAATTGAAAAAACTTCTGGCGGACGAGCTTTGAATGTTCTCGATTCCAGTGTCAGCGGAGGAAGCCAGTTTTTTCAGAAATGTAATTCCGCCACCCGTAACGTCGCCCGCGTTCGTGGCTGAGTACGAGGCCCCGCCCTGCTGTTGGAACAAATACAGGAGAAACAACGTCATTCCGCCTCGCCGGGCCAGGCTGTCGTCGCTCCCCGCCACCGTTTCGCAGAAATCTTTTCCCGCGACGACCGGCGATCCGGATCCGGCCAGCGACGTATGCTCCAGGCATTCGAGGTAGAACTTCGTCAAGAGGGGCGTGCAGGTCCCCCAGCCGACAAGATCTTCGGCAAGGTGCGCCATCCCCTCCGCCAAGAAGACGTCCTCGATATCGATCAGGTTTCCGCCCGATGAGGTGTAAAGCGGCAACGTCTTTTCGGAAAAATTGATGAGGTGAAGCATCTCGTGGGCGACCGTCGCGTTGACGAGGGGAACGGGGTTCGAGGCATCCGGTATCAGAACATACAAGATCTCGCCTTCGTTGCTTATGAGATTTCCCGCTTCCGCGGGAAGCAGATCGATCGGTCGGAAGAATCCGAGCTCTTCGCTTCCGATTCGAACTTCGTCCGAGAAAAAGACAATCACCTTTCCGTTTCCGTCGATGTCCGATTCCGTCCCGAAGAGGGCATGGAGCCGGGGGAGAGAGATCGTCGAAAAAGCCGTGACGGCGCTGTCAATCGCCGACTGGTCCACTGACGCGCTCACCCGGCTGTCGATGTAAAACGCGGCGTCATCCGAATCCGCCCGTAACGTGCCTTGTATGGATGTATTTTCCTCCCCGGCGAAAGGCGAAAAAATGTTGATGGTCGGCTGGATGGAAATCCCGCGTATTGCGGGGGAAGCCCGGCGGTCATAAAACCGACGGAGAAGATTGGGATCCTTGCGGAATGTCCGCCCGGCTTCTTCGAAACGCGCGACCGTGTCGCGATAACGTTGCACCTCGAGTTTCATGTCTCCCATGAGCTTTGCAGCCCCAAGTTCCAGAGAAGGTTCAACGGGGCTGTGCTGAAGAGTGGAAGGTCGTGAGGAAACCTGCGCCGCCGACGCGGTAAAGTCGATGCGATACGTCGACTGGCCTGTCGGAGCGGACGTGGGGGCCGAAAAGGCCACGAGCATATAATTTTGATCGGACGCGGTGGCGGTAAGCGTCTTGTTCGAGGAACCGCCGCGGGCATCCAAGAGGAGGACTTCGCCCTCCTGGCCGCCCGAGCAAGAAGAAAGGGCTCCCCACAAAAGAGCGAGTGTGCAAAATCGGCGGCTCAGAGAAACTCGCGAATTCGCTTGAGATCGACCGGCGTTTGGGCCTCGCCGCGACAACCGTACCAACAAAGGGTGCATTCCTGTTGCTGAAAACTCTTGCGGTGATCGTAGTCTTTCCAAAAGACGACGGGAGGCAATTCCGAACAGGGCTTGTACCATCCTTCGGGCGTGATCTGAACCCATCGCAAGCCGGCCGGGCATCCGTCGATCTGGTCATGCCCGTAATATCTCGGCATGAGCGAAAGGAAATAATCCGACGACCGAACGTTCTTGTACTGGCGTTTAAATTGAAGAATCTGATTGATGACGCCCGGGAAACGGGAAAGATTTTCCTCGGACAGATAATGCGTGTCGTTCATATTTTTGAGGTCGCAGTATGACGTGTACGAAATGCGGACGCCCCACTCGCGGGCCTTTTCCGCGGCCAGCAGAGTCTGGCTGAAGTTCTCTTCCATAATGATCCAGTTGAATCCGATGGAATCGAACCCGAGCTTGGCGACTTGGGGAATCAGGCTTTCCAGATGTTTCCACAGGCCGGGAATTCCGCGGCTCTTATCGTGCTGCTCATCCAGTGAATCCACGGAAAAGGAGATCTGGTTGAGTCCGGCCTTTTTCAGCTCTTTGGCCTTTTCTATGGTCATCAAAGAGCCGTTGGTGATCATGGCCACGTAACTGATCGGGACGGCCCGTTTGATTCCCCGAATGATTTCGGGAAGATTCGTCCGCAACAACGGCTCACCGCCCGTAATGTTCACCATCATCGGATCGATCGGCTTGAGGACCGGACCGTAATCGTCAATGACGTTCTCTTTCGTGGTTTTCCAATAGTCGCAAAAGTCGCAGGTGGCGTTGCAGCGCTTGGTGATCTCCAAATTCACGGAAATGGGCCGTTTTTGCGCCACATTACGGAGATATTTGTACGTCAACAGCGCTTTGTGAATATACATGCTCATGTTTTTTGGGGTGCCGGCCTTATCTCTTTAATGAGCCGACGTCAACGCCGTATTAATGCAGAAAACGCCGTATTTGTCGATGCTTCGATTACTCGCAAGCTCCGGCATCGCTTAGCACCGGGGGGATTCTCGCGAATATTGCTCCGGCGCCCGATGTTCCGACGAGGCCTTTTTCTCCCGGTTTTACGGTCTGAATCAATCCGCCACTGAGCGCTTCGATCTCTCGTGCCCGCGCCGTGGCTTCAAGATTCGGGTTCTTCAGAATGATCTGGAAGCTATGGTCGACACACGCAGTCGTGGATACACTTTGGCAGGCTGCGCAAAGCTTGGGTGAACCTGTGTTGTCGAACCATATGATGCAAGTTCTGTCGACGTTTGCCGGGGTACCGGAACAAGATGCGAAATCGATGTCAGGCTTAAACGGCAGGCTGGAGATCAGAATATCCGCCGCGGGTGCTGCAGAATCGCCGCAAAGATTGCCCGCATGATTGCTGTTTTCATCGACCCAGAGCTCGGCTGTGAGCGGGCCGCTGGTCGAGAACTTAATACAGGTCCAGTGGCTTCGCGCCGTGGCCTCCGATTGCGCTCTTGAGAGCAGGTTCTCAAGCCCCGACACGGTGGATAAGAGACGTTGTTTGGGAATGTATCCGCGCATCGTGATCAGGCCGGCGGAAAGAAGGATCGCGACAATGACCAACGTGATCATCAACTCGACCAGTGTGAATGCGCGCGGTTTGACCGTCATCCTTAATTTCCTCTAGAGTGCGGCCAGTCGGAAAATTCGAGAATGGCCGAAATCAGTATAACCGCATCCTTTTGGAGCCGCCAATGATCCCTTGGCGGGAAGCGGTTCAGAAAATTCTCAAAGAAACTCAAGCCGCGCCGACGGAACTCGTTCCGTCCGCCAACGGATTAGACCGGGTTCTGGCTGAAAATATCCGCTCCAAGGGGGACCATCCTCCGTATGCCCAATCGGCGATGGACGGCTTTGCCGTGCGGGCGGGCGAATGCAGCGAAGGGATGGAACTCGACGTCATCGGTGAAGTCGCCGCCGGTTCAGCCGGAGGCCGTTCTCTTTCGCCCCATCACGCCATTCGAATCATGACCGGCGGGGAGATCCCCTCCGGCGCCGATGCCGTCGTTCGAACTGAGGATACCGAGCCCATGGGGGAGGCGCGGATCCGTCTCACGAAGAAACCTCGATCGGGCGACAACGTCCGTTCACTGGGGGAAGATCTAAGGAAAGGAGATGAACTGTTCCGGCCGGGAACTTGGCTTGGGCCCCCCGAACTCGGAATGTTGGCCTACTTGGGTGTTCATCGTGTCCAGGTCGCTAAGCGTCCCATCGTCGCCGTTCTCCCGACCGGAAACGAGTTGGTGGAAGCCGAGGAAGCTGCTTTTTCGGAAAGAGAAAAGCTTCTTTTCAATTCAAACGGTCCGATGATTTCGGCCGCCGTCCGCCGAGACGGGGGAACGGCGGAGCAGCTTCCGATCGCCCGAGATAATCGTTCGCTTCTCCATTCGGCGCTGGCGCGAGGGTTGGACGCCGACGTTTTGATCACGTCGGGGGGAGTTTCGGTCGGGACATATGATTTTGTCCGAGACGAATTGGAAAAACTCGGCGTTCAGGTCGTTTTTCACCAGGTAGCGATCCGTCCCGGCCGGCCGATTTTGTTCGGAGTTCGGGAGAAACCGAAGCGGACATCGGTATTCGCGTTGCCCGGGAATCCCGTATCTACGTTCGTGACGTACGAAATGTTTGTCCGGCCGGCGCTGAGGAAAATGCTCGGCTGTGAGCCGTTCGAACACCCGACGTGCCTCGCGATGCTCGAAGAACCGATCAAGAAAAAGAAGCCGGGTCTCACTTTCTTCATACAGGGGATCGTTCGATTCAATAAAGGATCTCTTCTCGCCCGGCCATCCGGTAAACAAGGCTCTCATCTGCTCACTTCCGTTGTTCGCGCCAACGCCCTTCTCGTATTGGAGGATTCGCGAGCGGAAATTCCTGCGGGCGAAGTGATTCCCGTTATTCCGCTTCGAGATATTTCCGGCTAGACTCCTTCTCCTTGGCGGCTCAAACATTCGATTCGCGGATGGAACGGCGGCGGATTCTGCTCTGCTGGTTCGTCCCGCTCCTCCTCTACCTCAGCAACTTGGACGGCACATGGATTCAGGACGACCACTATCATGTGGAACAGAATCCCTACATTCGTTCCGCAAAACATATCCCGCGAATTTTGACGACAACCGTCTGGCAATCCACCTCCGAGGAAACGACCCGGTCGGATATCTACCGCCCGGTGTTGATGATGTCGTGGATGGCGGATCAATTCCTTTTCGGGCTTCGGCCGTGGGGCTTTCACCTCATCAATAACGTGTTTCATGCGGTGAATTGCGTACTCCTGTATGCGTTACTCCGAACGTTTCTGGGTTCATCAAGTTCTCTCCTGGGCGGCTTGCTCTTTGCCGTCCATCCGTTGGGAGTCGAGGCGGTGAGTTGGATCGGCGGCCGCCAGGATCTCCTCCTGGCTCTCTTGGCATTGTGCAATATTCATGCGCTCCTGAAATGGTTGAAATCTCCTTCTCCGATTTGGATCGGGCTCTACGCGCTCACCCTCCCGCTCGGACTTTTTTCAAAGGAGAGTTTCGTTCTCGTCCCCATTGCGGGAATCGCCGCGCTTCTGATTTCCTCCGGCGATCGGCGCGAAACGGCCGCTCGGTTGAAGAGTCCGTGCGCCGTATTGATCGGCGTTTTCATCGGGTGTTTCCTTTGGCGAAACGAAATTGTTCGTCGCTCTTTCTTTGAATTGTTATCGCCGGAGTTGTTCGGAAATGCTCTCGCTCTTGCAAAACGTTTCTTGTTACTCTTGTTCGTTCCGGCGGATTCGGATTTCCTGTTCCCCTATCGGGCGCGCTCCTTCGCTTGGATGTCGGCGGCCCTACCGTTTGCTCTGATAACGGCCCTTATCGCGAGTCTTATGTTTGCGATCCGAAAAAACACCGCCGCTGTTCTCGGCATTCTTTTCCTGTTGGCTCCGCTTGTGCCAGCAGCGCTTGTACTGGACCTGGTGGGAACGATCGCGGAGAGATACTTTTATCTCCCGATGGTTGGGATCGCTTTGCTGTTTGCCGCGTCGATCGAGGGTTTGGAAAAGCGGGTCTCGGTTCCACGATTGGGGGCCTGGATCGGGTGTCTGCTTCTCGTACTTTCCTTGGTCACGGTGGCGAGAAACCGGGAGTGGCGAGACGAAGAGACACTTTACCGGAGTTCCATCCAGCGGGACCCGTCGAATGAAGCGCCCTATTTTCTTTTGGCATGGCACTATCACCGAAGCGGAAGTTTTTCCCAAGAGATCGAAGCTTATCGGGATGGATTGCAGAGGAATCCCCGCCACTTCTCCATGCTGAATAACCTTGCCGTTCGTTTGACGGAGCGGGGGGAATTTGTCGAAGCGAAGGAGCTTTTAAAGCGCGCCTACGGTCTCTATCCCCGTGTGGCCCGGGTTTCCTACAATGTGGGTTATTTTTATGAACGAACCGGCGAGGTAAAGAACGCGCGAAAATGGTACGGCCAAGCGATCCAACTTGATCCCACGTACGAAATTCCCAAAATCGCCCTCCGTCGCCTCGGTACATCCTCTACTCCATAATTTGACGTTATTTGTTCGACGTAACGGGAGCGAATTACGAGAACCGAACCGGGGGAACGAAATTCCGCAACTTTTCGAAGAGCTTTCCAAACCGAATGCCTCGGTCGTACACTTCAAAAACGTCGTTTCCGAATTTCGGGTAGAGCCGTTCAATGATCAGCGAACCGGAGAGGATGACATCCGCGCGGCGCGGATCCAGGCCGGGGAGCGAAAGTCGTTCCTTCGCCGTCATCCGTGAGAGCGTATCCACCCAGCGATTCACCGTTTTTTGATCGAGTTTGTGACCGGCGATTTTGTCGGGATGATATTCTTTCAATTGCAAATCAACCGAAGCCAGGTGGGTAAATGTGCCCGCCGTTCCGTAATAATGATCCAGCGTTCCCAAAGGGGTCACGCGCGACAGCCGCTGGTCGATTTCCGCTCGGGCGGCGTCGAGTTCCGCTTCCGAGGGCGGATCCGATTTGAGATGTCCCTCCAGCACCTTGATCGTGCCGACATCCAGGCTGCGGCCGCCGTCGAATCGGTGTCCGATTCCCCACGTCACTTCGGTGGATCCACCGCCGATGTCCACCACCATCGAGCGGGCGTCGCCTCCCGGTTCGGTGGTCACCGAGAGATAGGTCAGCCGCGCCTCTTCGTTGGGAGGAAGGACTTCGATGTCGATTCCGGCCTCTTCCTGAATACGGGTAAGAAGAGCCGAACTGTTTTCGGCCTCCCGCACCGCACTCGTCGCCGTGATAAGAATTTCCTCCACCCCGAGCTCCTTTGCTTGTAGGACGAATTCCCGAATCGAACGACAAGCGCGTTCAATGATGTGATCTCCCAGCCGCTTCGTAGCACGAAGACCCTCGCCCAATCGCGGCATCGCACTCTCGTCGGCGATTACGGTGACTCGGCCCTCCTCGTCCCGTTCGGCGATCAGCATTAAAAGGGAATTCGTACCGAGATCGAGCGTGGCGATCTTACGACTCTTGTAAATCACTTGTTCAGCGGACCCCACTTCGGCATGAGGTGGTCGAAACTTCCGTTCGTCAGTTGGATCTGTTTCGATCCGTCCGGGCGCATCACATAGATTTGATACGATCCCTTTCGATTGGACGTGAAGGTGATCAGCTGGCCGTTGGGCGACCAGGAGGGTTCCTCGTTGTTGCGCGAGTCGTACGTCAGACGGACCATGCCGGAACCGTCGATGTTCATTGAAAAAACATCTACCTGTCCGTCGGTGTCCATTCCGGCGAAGAGGATTTTGTCTCCGCGCGGGGACCAGACCGGCGTCGTGTTGTTGGCTCCTTTATACGTCAGCCGCTGGGCGTTTTGGCCGTTTCGATCCATTTTGTAGATCTGAGGCGATCCATCCCGTGTCGAGACAAATACGAGGGTCCTTCCGTCGGGCGAGAACGAGGCGCTGACGTCGATTTCCCGGTTGTTCGTCAGTCGATCCCGGGTTCGGCCGTCCATCTCCAGCAAATAAATCTCGGAATTCCCGTCCTTGGTAAGTGTGGTGGCCAAAATGTTTTCGACGGGGGAGAGGGAAAGGCCGATCACCATTCCCTGCATGGAAGCCACGCGCGACGTGTCTTTTCGTCGAAGATCGTACTTCCAAAGTTGCGGAGTTTTACCGCCTTTGAACGAAGTGTAGTAAATCGAACGCCCGTCTTTATCCCACGCGGGGGAAAGCACGATCGATCGATCATCCGTGAGCTGTTCCAAATTGTCGCCGTTGAAGTCCATGGCGTAGAGTTCTTTGTGTCCGGCTCGCTTTCCGATAAAGGCGATTCGGGTATCAAACACCCCCTCCTCTCCGGCGAGCACGCGCATGATTTCGTTCGCGAATTTGTGCGCGATCTTGGGGACGTCGGAAACGGTTCCTTCATAACGCTTGGCCGTCAGTTCCTGCCGGAGCAAGACATCGAAGAGGTGCAGCTCGATCGTGAGGCGTTTGCCTTCCACGCGATACCACCCTTTCGTCAGAGCCAGAACATCCAAAACCGTCCAGCTGGCAAAATCGATGTCGGGGACGGCAAATCCTTTCTTGTTCGGATCCTCGAGAAAAGCTCCCTTCTCGATGAATCGAAACAGTCCCATCAATTCCAAATCGTCCCGCAGTTTTCGGGCGAACTGTTCACCCATGAGGTTCGGATCCTCGTCGCCACGAACCCGAACGGGGGGGACGATGGCGATGGGAAAGGACCGATCGGATACTTGCGTAATGTCGATATAGATTTTGGCCGAGGCGGGAGAGGGGAGCAGCCCCAAAAGCACAAAGAAACCCGCGAAAACCGACCCGCGTCTCATTTCATCTCCGGAACAAAGATGATGACAAACTGTTCCCGCATGACATCCTCCGCCAATTCTTGCGGAGGGAGAGGGAGCGGAGAAGATTTTCGGATCGCCCGCAACGCCGCGGAATCGAAAGCCGGATTTCCGGAAGTGGTGCTCACGGCCGACTCGAGAATGTTCCCGCCGGCGTCGATCCGAAAACTGATCTCCGCGCGAAGCCTGTTTCTCGCGTCGTCCCGCCGTTGAATCCACACAAAGTTGTTCGTGATCGCCTGCTGAACCTGTCTTTTGTATCCGCCGAAGATCGGATTTCCCCCCAAGATTCCCCCGACACCCCCCGGTCCGGCCGGGAGCCCTTCGGCGGCGCCTTTTCCGGCGGAAGGAAAATTATCGGCCCGCGGGCCCGGGCGCGTCTCGGGTTCGCGACGTACCGAAGCCAAGGCTTCCTCCATGGCCTTTCGTCGGGCGTTTTCTTCTTCGTCGGCCGCCGCTTTTTCCTTCGCGGCGGCTCGGTCGACCTTGGCCTTGTCTTCGGGCATCACCACCTTGGCCTCGGCCGGTTTTACGGGCGCGGGAACGTCGGGCGGCACGATCGGTCCGGGCAGTTTATTGGGGGCCGTGGCCTTGGGCATCTTGACCGTGGTGGCCCACATGACGTTCATGGGACCCGGGATTGCGGCGTCCAGATATCGGCGCGAAGCAAGCGTCGTTGTCATCAGCGTGAGCCCCAATGCCACCAAGTGCGCCGCCGTGGATACGGCGACCATCCTCTTGAATTCTGTGTCTTCAAATGCGTTCATTCGAACTCACGGGATTCGATCGGCCTCCAACCTCGGCACGATCAACCCCCGTCGTTCTCCTGATCCGTGATCATCCCCATCCGGTCGATCCCGGCGTTTTTCACCAGCGCCATCACTTTGACGACAAAGCCGTACGGCACGGTTTTATCGGCCCGGAGGTAGATCTCCTTTTTCTGCTTGTTCCGGAACACTTCTTTGAGTTTGACCGACAGGTCCTGCACGCCCACCTTGGTTTTCGCGATCGAAAGTTGTTGCTTCTTGTCGATCGTGAGAACCACATCTTGCTCGGTGACGGCGACGGATTTCTTTGAGCTGGTGGCCGGCAAATCGATGTCCACTTGTTGCTGAATCAAGGGCGCCGTGACCATAAAGATCACCAGCAACACCAGCATGACGTCGACGAAAGGCGTGACGTTGATCTCCGACAGCGGCCCGTGGTCGTTACGGGTGGAAATCGCCATCGTTCATGCGGCGCCGAGCTGGCGCTTGATAATGTTGAGGAAGTCGTTGGTGAACGTGTCCATCTCCCGCTGCAACGAGCGGATGTGAGCGACACAATAGTTGTACCCGATGACGGCGGGTATGGCCGCAAAAAGGCCGACGGCGGTCGCGATCAGAGCCTCGGAAATTCCCGGCGCCACGACGGCGAGATTCGTCGCCCCTGAGGCGCCGATATTGAGAAAGGAATTCATGATGCCCCAGACGGTCCCGAACAGGCCGATGAACGGCGCCGAGCTTCCCGTCGTGGCCAAGAAAGTCACCCGTTGTTCCAGCATCGCCTGTTGCGCAAGCGCGGTCCGCCGCAACGAGCGCTCCACGTTCTCCAGAATTCCCGCCACCTCGTCCGGCTTGAGTTGCACTTTGGCGCCGCCGGCGCTTTCCCTCGCTTTCAAAAGTTCCTGATATCCGGCCGCAAACACGGCGCCGACCGGGCAATACGTCATCTCCTTCGCTTTTCGATAGGCGGTTTCCATATTTTTCTGGTTCCAAAACTCTTCCAAGAATTTCTCGGAGTTTCTGCGGGAACGGCGCAAAACGCGGCGCTTGTGAAAAATAATTGCCCAGGAAATGATCGAAAACGCGATGAGCAGGAACAGGACGAACTTGACGACAAGGCCCGCATCGAGAACAAGCTTGAGAACGTTCAATTTCATGGGAAACCGGTACGACAGACCGTACCAAAAGGAGAAGCCCTGTCAAAAGGTCTCATGATCTTATTGCTGGTGGCGGTTCTGTTCTCGGCCGCCGTTTGGCAGCTGCTCCGCTTCGGCGACCAGGATTCGCGCGAGTCTGCGCCCGCCGGAGAACCCCCTGCGGCCGTTACGCCGGCGACCGAGGCGACGATCACCGCATCCATTTATCTTCCAGCGAGAGATCTATCGAGAATCGATCTTTTTTCCGTTGAACTGCCGGACCGCAGGGCCGATCTCCAAAAGTGGGTCGAAGCTCTCTTTTCAGCCTTCTCATCTCCTCCCAGCAACACCGCTCTGCCGATTCTTGCCGCAAACACCGTCCCGCGACATGTGTTCGTGGATGAAAACCAAACGCTCTACCTCGACATGCCGGCGTCGTTCGCCGAGGCTCCGCCCACGGGGGCGGAGATGGAGATTCTGACGATCCAGTCGATCGTCCGGACGTTGACCGAAAATATTTCCGGAGTGAAAGCGGTGAAGATTCTTATGGAAGGGAGCGATCGGGACACGTTGTGGGGCCATGTGGATGTGAGGAACCCGATTGGGCCTCGTCCGTGAGACAGGCGAGGGTGTATTTACCTGCGGACCACCGAAGCTTCCACGTGCGGGGGGGCAGCGATCGGAATGCGGCCGCGCCGTTTTTCGAAGACGACAGCGTGCAAACCACGCAGGGGAACTGACCCCACCAATCGGATTCAGCTCTGCTTTTCCAAGGCGGAGGAGTTCGAAGGGTCGGCCGATCAAACACGATTCGCGGGTCTCCGTTCGTCAGTCCCCAGAGCGCCGTCCATCCGAGATCTTTTCGTTCCACCAGCACCCGCTGCTCATGTGTCATCGTTTTCAAAATAGAGTTGAGTTGTCTTGCGGCATCGATCGTTTCGGGCTGGACTTCAGCCGGCGGGAAAGCGGCCAGGCCGCAAAAGATCAAACCGATCGAAACGAGCAGCGCCATTCTTAACGGCCTCGTGATTTGAAGAATCCAACGGTCTGCGGCGATAAAAGCGAGTCCGGTCAGCAATGTGCACGGGATGAGGATGAGGCGTTCCGGAAACACGAGCGGATAATGCGAAAGCCTGAAGAGGGGGGTTAAAAGGGGAAGGAAACTCAACGCGATTACGACGAGAACCATGAGTGAAAGAGCAACGCGGATATGTCGCCGGAGAAGCCCTGAGGCGACCGCCACGAATGCAAAAACGACGAGGGGAAACGTACCGACGGCAAACCAAAAGAGACGATCTGCGATGGTGCTGGGCGTGAGATGCACGAAAGCAGCCGCTTGCACCATTCGGATCGGTCCGAGCGGATCGGCTTGCAATCCTCGCCACATGAGAAAGAGAAGAATCCCGCTCACGCCGATGGACGAGCGGGCCAATCGTTCCTTACGGGGTCGCGTCTTTTCAAACCAGACGAAGATCGACAGCACTACGGCCGTCAGCCAAACCTCGTAGCGTACGAGGGAGCCGATGCCGAGACAGAAAGCGCTCAAGAAACGGCTCCATTTCGACGCTCCGGACCAACCGTAAAGCGCGCCGAGGAGGAGGAAGAGTCCAAGCGTTTCGGAAAGAGGAACGCCCCCCAACCACAAGACGGCCGGTTGAAGCGACCAGAGGATGGAGCCTGTCCAAGCGGTTTCCCGGCTTGCCGTCATTCGCCGCAACCAGAGGTAAAAAAGGGATGAACAGCCGGCGGAAAAAAGTATGGTCAGACCCACGGCACTCGTCTGAACCGTTAGCCCCAAGCGCAGAGGTACGGAGTAAATCCAAAAATAGGCCGGGAGGAAGAATGGATCGGGAAACCAGGCCCAATGCTTCGCCGTCTGCACCGCTACCGAAACGCGGAGATATTCGTCCACGCTCAGAACCCGAAAGCCGGAGAGGAAGAGGAATGCCTGGATCACCAACCTCAGAAGTGCGACCCATGCTGCGTCACGTTTCATGAAGAATCCGTTTGAGAGTGGTAACATCCGTTCCCGATGTTGCCGGGCTTTAACCATAATATTCGCCACGAGGGGATATTGTTCCACGTTCAGACCGAAGACAACGGATTGAGCAATCCTGTCGTCGTGACCCACCTCTATGTCGGCGGAAATATTTTGGCCACGCGCAAACGGAGCTACGAAAAGTTTGCCGCCGTTCCGAGTCTGCAAGAGATTGTGTTGAGCATGATGAAAGATCAGCACAAAGAAATGATGAAGGATTTAGTGCACGGCCGAATCCGGAGCGCACTTCGTTTCTTGGCGGCACAACCGGCGGTTCGGGCTCCGATCGCCGTACGCCCGTCGACACCAACGAGTCCGCCCGCCGGCGAACCACCCGGTGTAAAACCGGCGCCCGCCGCGAAACCGTTTCCGCCGCCCTCCTCTGCAACTGCACCGGTCCGGCCTTCGGGCCCGATTCCGCCGCTGGGACAACGTCCCGCCGTGCCTCCGCCAGCCACGGCGCCGCGTCCTTACCGGAGGCCGGCATCGGTGACCCCGGCGGCGGCCGTGCCCACGCTTGATACGTCCGGTGTCGCGGAAAAAACATTGGATGAACTCATCCTGGAGTTTTTGGGTCAAGAGCAGACGAAGCCATGATTCAGATGTTCCATGTCTACAAGTCGTATCAGCGGGATACGGCGGTGTTGACGGATATCAATCTCAAAATTGAAAAGGGAGAATTCGTTTGTCTGACCGGCTCGAGCGGCGCGGGGAAAACGACCCTCCTCAAGCTGATTTTTTGCGCCGAACGCGCGAACGAAGGCCAAATCCTGGTGGACGGCCGGAACGTCGTGCGCCTTCGGCGGCATCATGTCGCCCAACTTCGCCGCTCGATCGGCGTCGTCTTTCAGGATTTCAAATTGATTTCCACGCGGACGGTTTTCGACAACGTGGCGATTACGCTCCAGATCCTCGGCTTCCGCCGCTCTACGATCGAGCACCGGGTCATGACCATTCTCCGTTTGGTGGGGCTGGACCCGAGGGCGCGGAGCATGCCGATCCGCCTGTCGGGCGGGGAACAACAGCGTGTGGCGATCGCACGCGCGCTGGTCAACGACCCGAAAATCTTGTTGGCGGATGAGCCGACCGGAAATCTCGATCCGGAGTTGACGATGGAAATCATGGAGTTGCTCCGCGAAATCAACCTCCGCGGAACCACGATCCTACTGGCCACGCACGACCGGCGGTTGGTGGAACACGTTCGACGGCGCGAAGTCGCCCTTCATGAAGGGAAATTGATTCAGGTATGAAAGCGCTCCGGATCGCAGGGTACTTGGTCGCCTCGGCGTTTCATTCCATCCGGAACACGGTTCTGCTCCATTTTGTCGCCACGGTGTCGATCGGCGTGGCTTTTCTCATCATTCTGGGGACGTGGGTTTTCTTTTACAACGCCAAATCGGCTCTGGTCGGATCGCACGCCCGAACCCATGTTTCCGCCTTCTACGAGCGGGGCCGGGATATTGCGGACATCCCGAAGATTCAAACGTCCTATTGCCGGCGAACCTATGTCCAGAGCTGTTTGTTTCGGTCCGGCGAGGAGGCCCGCGCGATCTTTGTGGAACAGAATCCGGATCTGAAAGGAGCGGTCGCCTCGCTGAAGCAGAATCCCTTCTCCGCATCGATTGAAATGGAACTTGATCCCGATTTTCGAGACCTGCGTGAAATTCAGCGCCTCGCCGCCGAATTGAAGACCTTGCCGGGCGTCGAAGCGGTGGACGACGGCGGGGAATGGGTGGGTCGCTGGGTCCGTTTGCTCGGCCTGGCCGATTGGCTGATGTGGACGCTTGGGATGGCCACGGCGTTGGCGATGATTTTTGTCGTCGCGAACACGATCGCCCTCGTCATTTATTCGCGGCGCGATGAAGTGGAAATTCTGCGCCTCGTCGGAGCCACCGATTTTCAGGTTCGCGTGCCCTTTCTTTTGGAAGGATTGATTCAAGGAGGGATCGGAGCCTTGTTGGCGCTGGGAGGTCTCCGACTTCTTCTGCTGCTGCTGCAGATTCATCTTTTTTCCGAGATCGGGAGTTTCGTTCAACTGATCGTCAAGCCGCCCTCCGTTCATTTTCAGATCGCCGCCGTCTTGGCCGGCGGCTTGATCGGTGTCGTCGGAAGCGCGGTCGCCACCGGTAGGTTCTTACGCACATGAGGCGCATGGGGGCGGCATGGATGTTTCTGCTCTTGGTTGCGCCGGCGGTTGGAGCCCAACCTCGGGTCAATTCGCAGCAAAAGAGTGTCGGTGATTTTGAAAAGAGACTTTCCGAACAGCGCCTGCATCTACAGCATCTGTCGAGCCGGGAAGGCGCGCTACTCCGGGAGTTCGATCAAGATTCCCGGAAATTGGATGGACTTGCGGAGGAGATTTCACGATTGGAAATGGAAGAGGTCGAAAACGAAAGGGATATTCGGGCCACATCGACCGAAGTGGAACAATTGAAATTTCAGATCGAATCCACGCAAGAGGAGATCGGCCGCCGCCTGCGGCGGATGTATATGGGAGGAACTCCCAACTATCTCCACCTTTACCTCGCCGCCGGGACACTCGAGGATTTGCGCGGGCGCAATCGCCTCGTCCGCCAGTGGCTCGCCTACGACCAGGAACGGGTGGATCAGTACAAAGATCGCGTACGCCAGCTGCAGAGTTTGCAAAGAAATCTGGAATCGGACCGCCGGCGCCAGGAAAAAACCTTGTCCGATCTAAGTCGGAACAAGTCGGAGTTGGACCGTGAGCGCGCCGTCCGGAATCAAATGTTGGCCATGGTTCAAAGCCAGCAAGATTTTTATAAACGAAGCATTCGGGAGCTGGAGGACGCGGCGAAGGATCTGGAACGTTTGGTCAAAACGTTGGAAGCGGCGCGGGCGGAACAGGAATCTCACTTCGCCCAAATGAAGGGCAAGCTCCCGCTTCCGGTGCGCGGCGCGCTGGAACAATCCTTCGGCCCGTATCTCGATACGCGGCTCAAGACCACCGTTCATCACAAGGGGGTCGACCTGCGGGCGAAAACGGGCGCGCCGATCCGCGCCGTATTTGACGGTCGGATCGTCCACTCGGGATGGTTCACCGGCTATGGTAAGATTCTGATTCTCGATCACGGGGGTGGATATTTCTCTCTTTATGCGCACGCTTCGAAACTTCTCAAAAAGGCCGGTGACGTGGTGGCGGTCGGAGAACCGATCGCGGAAGTGGGCGACACCAGTTCCTTGAAGGGGGCTTATCTTTATTTCGAACTCCGGTACAAAGGAATTTCCCAGGATCCGTGGCCTTGGTTTGCTCATGAACGATAACTTCCGAGAACAAGTCGTATGAAAGGAACTCCCATGAAATCGATGTTGGCTTTGTTGATCGCTGTATTTTTCCTTTTGCCCGGCGCTTGGGCCAAGAGCGATGAAACATTTCGAAAGCTCGAGGTTCTCTCGAAGGTGCTGAGCTACGTCGAGGCGAATTACGTCGAGGATGTTTCGAATTCCAAGCTTCTCGACGGGGCGATCAAGGGACTTTTGAACGACCTGGATCCCCATACCGTTTATATGCCGCCCGACAGCTATCGCGAGATGAAAGTCGATACAAAAGGGGAATTCGGCGGCCTGGGAATCGAAGTCAGCATGAAAGACGACAACCTGATCGTGGTCGCGCCGATCGAGGACACGCCGGCCGCTCGCGCGGGCGTCAAAGCCGGGGACCAGATTGTTAAGATCGACGGACTGTCGACGAAGGGAATGTCGCTGCTGGACGCCGTAAAAAAAATGCGGGGACCGAACGGGTCAAAAATCGTGCTCACTCTCCTAAGGGAGGGCCAGACGGCTCCGTTTGATGTTTCCATGCGGCGGGAGACGATTCAACTCAAGAGCGTCTCTTCGGAACTGATCGAAAAATCGTACGGATATTTTCGAATCAAAGCGTTTCAGGAAAAGACGGCCCGTGAATTGACACGAGACTACGACCGTCTGCTCAAACAAGCGGGCGGCACATTCAAAGGGGTGATCTTGGATCTTCGGAACAACCCTGGAGGACTGTTGGACCAAGCGATTCGTGTGGCTGACGAATTCCTCGACGCCGGTGCCATCGTTTCCACCATCGGCAGGAAAGGGGCTTTTCAAGAAGTGGAGATGGCGCACAAGGAAGGGACGCGTCCGTATTCCCCGCTCATCACGTTGGTGAACGAAGGATCGGCCTCGGCATCCGAAATCGTCGCCGGCGCCCTGCAGGATCATGGACGTTCGGTCATCCTCGGAACGCAGACGTTCGGGAAAGGCTCGGTGCAAACGATCATCGATCTGGACGACGGATCGGGGCTGAAACTGACGATCGCCCACTATTACACGCCGAAGGGGCGGTCGATTCAGGCGAAGGGGATTACGCCCGATATCGTCGTTTCGGCGGTTCCTCCTCCGCAACCGGACGACGCGAATTTCGTTCGGGAAAAGGACCTCAAAGGCCACTTCGAAACGCCTCGGCCGGTCCAAAAAGAGGAGCCGGAAAAGCCGAAAGGAAAAAAGACAACTGAGCTGGACTTGGAAGGGGACATTCAGCTCAAACGGGCTTTGGAATATCTGAAGACGTGGGAGGTTTTCCGGACGACCGTAGCCGCCCAAGGCCTCAAATCCTGAGCATTCTCGCGACGTTTGGCCCCTTGAACCGGCGAACGCTTCTGGATTAGAGTACGCCCAGACAGAGCATCGAATGGACGAAAGGCGAAGAACGCGAAGATTCCGAACGCGCATGAACATCGTTTCAGCGGACGACCAAGGGCTGAATTTTAGTTTTGTCACCGATCTCTCGAGGGACGGCGCGTACATCGAAACCGAGAAATTGATTCCCATCGGCACGCCTTTCACGTTTGTGCTCAACAACCGAGCCGCCCAGGCGCCGGTTACCACGCGTGTGATTCGGATGCGGGATGCTTTTTTTGAGGGAGGCAAATCCGGAATCGGCGTTCGATTCGAGCGGCTGGAAGGCTTGGCCAAAATCGTTCGAGACGATCTCCTCCTCTATCTTATGAATGAACCGTTCCACGAACAGTGGCGCGCGGCCTCTTAAGACACAGATGTCCCAATAAATTCGGGCGACTTGGCGCGGCGGCCGCATTTCTGAGACACGCATGCCTCGTGGGGCGTTGCTGGAGCGGGGATGATCGGGTATCATAGGGGCACTTAAGTCCCAATCCAGCTGAAGGAGAAGCTCCCATGATACGTTCTGAAACCAAGGTGATTCGTTCGGGTGAACAGCCCACCATGCTCCTGCTCCCCAAGAGCAAATTGATTGTCATCGGCCCGGACGGCGGCAGCCATGACTACGTCATCGATAAAGGGACGATTTCCATCGGAACCTCCGATGGGTCGGACTTAAGGCTCAATGACGAGACGGTCTCCCGCAATCACGCCGAAATCATCAAGACCAAGGACGGTTACTTGTTGCGGGATCTGGGTTCCACCAACGGGACATTCGTCGGGGGCCTTAAAGTGAAGGAAGCCTATTTGTCGGCCAGTTCCGTGATCAAGATCGGAAAAACCCGGATCAAGTTCACACCGCTGGATGAGCAGGTGGAGATTTACCCATCGAAGAAGACACAGTACGGAGACATGATCGGGAAGTCTCTCGAGATGCGGAAAATCTTCGGCATCCTGGAAAAGGTCGCCCCGACCAATGTCACCGTGGTGGTCGAGGGAGAGACCGGGACCGGGAAAGAACTGATCGCGAAGGCGATCCATCAGAATTCAAGGCGATCGCGCCATCCGTTCATCGTGTTCGATTGCGGCGCGGTGGCCGAAAATTTGATCGAGTCGGAACTCTTCGGCCATGAACGGGGGTCCTTCACCGGTGCCACCACGACCCGGCAGGGCGCATTCGAGCTGGCCGACGGAGGAACAATATTCTTGGATGAAATCGGCGAGCTTTCCATGGAGCTGCAGCCGAAACTTCTGCGTGCGCTGGAGACCGGTGAAGTGAAGCGGGTCGGCGCGGATCGACCGAAGAAGGTCGACGTTCGCGTCGTGGTCGCCACGAACCGGCATCTCAAGGATGAAGTGAAAAAGGCTCGGTTCCGGGAAGATCTCTACTTCCGTATCTCGGTCGTGCAGATCCAGCTTCCTCCGTTGCGGAAACGGCCGGAAGATGTGCCTCTTTTGATCAAGGCCTTTTTTGAAGGCGCCAAGCACGATTCAAATAAGCCCGACGTCCATGGATTCAGTGAGGAAGCTCAGCGGTTGCTTCGTGAGTATCAGTGGCCGGGCAATGTCCGGGAACTCAAGAACGCCATCGACCGGGCCATCAGTTTTTGTGACGGTTCGGAAATCGATGTGCAGCATCTCCCCGATTATATTCAAGAGCGATCCATCGTTACGCAGGCGCACCCCGCCATGGACGGCGGCCTGCCGTTTAAAGACGCCAAAGAAAAGTGGATCGAAGCCTTCGAGCGCGACTACCTCGTGGAGTGCCTGCGCAAGAACAATATGAACATCTCGAAGGCGGCGAAACAGGCCGGCATCGACCGCAAGTCCGTCCAGCGGCTGCTCAAAAAGTATTCCCTCAACGTAAAAGACCTGTGAACTCGTTAAGGGGAAGCGAGGAGTCACCGCCGAATCGGCCCTCGATTTAGCTAAGGCTTTGGGCACCACCCCAAAGCTTTGGATGAACCTCCAAGCGACATTCGATTTGGTAAGGGCTATGGAACGGAGAGCCGCTTAACCGACGGCATCGATTTGAGACGTGCCGTGCCTCGATAAGGACACGCCTCCCGCCGAGTTCAGGCGTTCAATTAGCGGGCGAGTTCGTAGACGAAAAGCACCACTTCGAGGGCGATCAGGAGGACGATCGTGATTTCGACGTACCACATACTGCGAGTACGGGAGAGATCGGAGATGATCTCAACGGTCTCTTGAACGATCTTGAGTTTGTATTCCAGCGTCCGGTATCTTTCCCGAAGTTCGAACATATCCGCCATCTGCAAGTACAACTGCTCCAGCACCTGACTCTCCCACGTGGGTTCCGGGCTATCGAGCAGATACGTCGAGCTGATCACCTTCTGTTTCACGTTCAAGCAGAAACCGATGAAGCGGACGAGCTCGGAATCCTTCTTTCCGATCTTTCCCTCTTTTTCCAGCATCTCCGAAATGGTCCCGGACTGTTGAAGCGCTTGGTTGGCCAGATTTTCAAAATATTCAAGGGCCGTCGACTGCGCCAGCACAAGGGCGATGATTTGGATCTTTTCGAACGTCGGCTTGTCCAGTATCACCCGGCGGAATTCCACGTTGAGCCGCGGGCCGATCTCCAGAACAAATTCCTCGCTGGTAACGATCTCGTCTTTAGGTGACACAAACTGGCGCATGACCGATAACGCCTGATCCTCCCGGGGAGGGTCGAGATTGAAGCAGACCATCGAGCCGAAGTTATAAATGATCAGATATTGATCCCTGCCGAACCGGTAGACGACCTCCGTGCCCGAGGCCCGGAACGGTTTTTCCGGAAAAAGATTCAGAACCGAAGTCAGTTTGAGGGCTTCGGTTAAGTGGTATGCTCGAAACGTGGCCCGATCCATTGCCGCCGGCATTCTAATCATTATAGGAATTGGGGCAACGGCATGCTCCGAAGAGTCCGACGTAAAGGCCGTTCGCGCCATCGTCGAGAATGTGCGTGTTGTGGCCGAACGGAAGGATTTTGATCGTGTCATCGAACAGGTAACTGACGATTACACGGACAATACGGGGAATAAGAAGCAGACGTTAAAGCCCAGGTTGGAACGCATGTTCGGCATTTACGACCGCCTCGAGATTCGCGCTGCGATATCCAAGATTGAAAAAGCGGGAAACAGCGCGAGAGCATTGGCCAAAGTCAAAGTGGACGGGTTCCGAGGAAGCCAGAAAGAGCGCCTGTTCGGCTCCCCCTTCGCGGCCCGCGATTTGCAGATCGATTTCGAGAAACGGGGCGGGGACTGGAAGATTGTCGGGAGCTCGCTGGTTTCCCGGAGGGGGCTGTTCTGAAGGCGCTGCACTTTATTCAGGTTCTTGGCACTTCGATCCGATGAATGACGAGATTCGCGGAATTTTGAAGAGCCATTCTCAAGTTTTCAGCAATTTCACCCAAGGGGTGCAGCCATGGGAACGAGAGGAATTGGCTCTCCAAGATGATCTGATTCTCGGTTATATAAAAACGAGTCTCGATAATCCGCGCGGCCGCGACCCCTTCTGGCGTAATGTATTGGTGAATCTCCACCACGGTGTCCCGGCTGTGGTTGATCAGAAATTCTGCGCTGGACGACTCCGAGACATGAGGGCCTTCAAGCACGGGCGGGGGGACGTCCTTAGGTTTAATGGCGATCATCTCGTTGACTTCGGCCCAAATCTCAAACATTCGCCGGCTCGATCCGAGTCCGAGATGTCGAATAAAACTCTGGATGTGTTCGGGTAGTTGGTTGAGTTGCGCGGAATTTTCAATGACGGTTAACGAATCCGCGTTTCGAATCGAACTGGCGAGTTGTTGGTAATCCTTAGCCGTTGACTTTCTTCCGACAAACCAACCCGTGTATTTAAACGGTTGGTGGTCCCCATTTGGCGCCCTTTTCCAGTCTTTCGCGTAATCGTAACGAAGTGTCGCTTGAGGAAAAGCCTCCAACACCGCGGCGCGCATGTTTGAGAAATCAAGCTGTTTGAATGACGTTTCCCGCGGATAGGCGGCGAACGTGAGCTGATTCTCGATATAATCGATTTCCCTCGGGGTGCTCAACGCACCTTCGCGCGAAGTTCCAAGGGAGAGAGTCAGATCGCGTTGCGTTTTTTCGTCGAATGCTCCGTTTTGAAGCATCGTACCTTCCCGGTAGCTTTCTTCCAAAACACGCCCCATAAGGGCTCGATTCGTCAGTTTGTAACGCCGCAGGCGCTCATCGCGGTCGAAAGTATACGTTCGACAACTTTGGTCGGCGTCGTTGAATTCGAACACGAGGAAGCGCCAAGGCTGTTCGACCAATAGAACCCACCGATGCGGGGTGATGACGTCGACGTATACGGTCACATTGAGGTCCATGTTTGGGCGGACAGATCTTCCACTAACCACGAAGCGGTTCCTAATTGTGTTCCAGGTATTGATGATTCTTGAAAAAGCGTGACCGGCGCGTCCGTCGAACACCCGTGATTTCGCTAATCGAACCCGCGCCTCCCCGGGTAAAGACTCCATCTCTTTAGCAAGAGTCATGGCATAGAAATCAAAGTTTTGGCCGGGCCGTGGCGAATTTTCAGCTCCTTTCGCGATCCACACCGGCACGACCCCTTGTCGGATCAAGTGTTGGTGCAAAGCATCGATGGTGAGAATCCGTTCATACTGGTTCGGGTTCAGAATTGCGGTAGACGAAATTCCAGCGGCCTGCTCAACCCACTCTCCAGCCATAAACGCCTCGTAGTGAACGGCTCGCGCAAATATTCCGGCGTCCTCTGGGCTGAGCTCTTCCAGGCTCTGCAAAAGCTGGTCGTACGTTTCACTTAAATGTTCGCTGGCGGAACGACTGAGGTGAGTGAGCGCAAGAATTTCGGCGAACCGCTCTTGGCGCTGGAGACTCTGTACTTCCGCTGGCAGGGCCGACAATATTTCGTTGAGCGTCTGACTTAATCGTTCAATGGTAAAAGGATGGTTCCCCTGCTTCGCGGAACGCAACAGAGCGCTCGATACAGCATGAGCATAAGCCAGGCGGGGCGCAGCCATGCGGGAAGCGCCTTGCCGAAGAAGATCGGAAACCCAATTGGCGGCGTTAACGGTTTCGGCATCTATATTTTTCAGCAAGGTTGCAGGAATATTGGGGGAGAATTCCCGCAGATGAACAATTACGTTCTCGCCTGTCCACTCGAAGTACGCGGCCTGGTGAAGCTGAAGACCTCTTGAGATTGTTTCTCGGATCTCAAGTCGAAAATGGCGCACGCGATGGGTTTGAGTGTTCGTAATCAGCCCGCTGGCGACCGTCAAATCGCCTTCCAGGTGCCGCAGGTCGGTTCTGATTCGTTGCGTGGTGACGCTCCGGTTCCGCTGAATGTTTCGGTCTTTCAACCGGAAATTGTCTACGAACTGGCGTACGCGTTGGTCTTGAGGCCGCTGGCCGAGCGTTTTGTACCATTCCCAAAACTTTTCAAACATGGGAGTTCCGTAACCCTGCGGCGGGACGAAGGGTGGCTCCGTTCCTCCGGGTCCGCGTGGGACCTCGGGCGGGCCTTTGTATTCTTCAGACGCGTGATCTTCACCGCGTTCAGGCCGTTTTAGCGGCACGACTTTTCCTTCATCCCCGTTCCCGCCGCCTTGCCCGTTTCCTCCCGCGGTCAAAGCCAAAATCGGTTTGGAGAGGTTCGGGTTGATAAGAGCTGGAACGGTGGAACCGCCGGTGCCTGTGGCTTTAAGGCCGACCTCAATCTGCTGGCCTACGACGTCAACGCGCTCAATTTCCCTTGGTATCGGTTGCCGGATCGGAATGATGTTGGCGTCGCGCCCTGATTCGAGGACCGCAGCCCGTTTGCCGGCGGGAGATGCGCGCGACCAACTTTTCCCTTCGACCAACTCTACGACATAGTTTCCTTCCGCATCGCGAATGACGGCGTAGCCGAATCGCTGCTTTTGGGCCTGGACCCGCAAAGCGCTCCAAACCGATCTGTATCCGTTTTCTACGGCCACCTGGTGGAGGCGCTCGTAGAAATGCAGGTTGGCCCGAAGTTCGACATACGCAAGGCGCAGAAAGAGGACATGCATGACACCCCAAAACCCGGTCCACCCGTTTGGATTTTGGTACATACTTGCCGCCAACTCAGCGGTGGAATAGCCGAGATAGCCCACCATCAACGGCGCTCGAACCTGTCGGGCGACCAACTCGTACGTTCGGAAGGCTTTTCCGGCACGGGTGGAACGGACAAAATCGTCGTAAAGCTCGATGGCTGTTTCGAGCTGCTTCGCGATCGTAGCCGCCTTGGCCACCTCTGCACCGAGTTTGGCTCCTTTCACGGCGGTACGAAGTAATTTTGCGGCCGGAAACACGAACACGGCGTCCATGAGAAGCGTGCTCACGTGAAAGTCGCCCCGGTAGATTTCGGAGGCTGTCTCCCCCAGCGGGAGAAGTGAGATCATGAAGTGGGTCACGATCGCGGGACGACGGCTGAGCAGTTCTTCAAACCGGGCGATCGTTGCGGCGTCCCCATACTTCGTCAATTCTGTCTCAAAGAGCCAAAACTCTTCTTCCACATGCCGGTCATAGAGCGGCATCTTCCGGTACGCCTCGATCATCGCCGGAATCTTCTGGTGGTATCGGAGTGCTTGATCGATCGTCAGAAACTCCTCTGCAGCATGTTCTGGGTTCACCGGTCCGTTTAAGTTCTTAAGGGAGTTTTCGATCCGTTCTTTCAATGGCCCGAAGTTGAACCCCTGCTGATCGAGGTACTCTCGCGCTTGCGTGAGCCCAGCGCGAACCGTCTCGATCGTCATTCGGGTTTCGATTTGAGTGCGAACCGTAAGGGCAAGCGCGTCGTCTCCTCGTTCGATGGCCTCCCGGAGCGATCGAATCAGTGCCCCAGCCTCATGGGAAGCGCCGGCCTCGGGGAGCGCGCGCGATAGCGCCTCGAAGTTTCGCAAAAGCGTGACGTTCTGGGCCTTGGACAGCTGGGTAAAGACCTCAGCATTGCCCTTGGAGATTGGAACGGAGGGTGTCGCCAGTGCGACGCCGCTGACGCAAATCAAGAAGAGAATTCCGGGAAGTTGCGGCCATCGAAAGCACGCAGATCGTAATTTCAGGTAGTTACACACGTGTCTTTGCCCCTAAATAGCGCCAAGTGCGGACTGTGCAATCCGCATGCCGTCAAAATTCAGTAACTTACCGAATTAACTACTGTTTTAAGATGAATCTCCAACTTGCGTCCCCCTGACGAGAGCGTATGTTTATCGGCTGTTTTCGGGCTAAAAACCATTCAGGAGGGTCCTTCATGATTCGAACGCTAATTACGACGGTTTTGGCAGCTGGTCTTTGTGCCTGTGGCGTCTCAAAGGAGAAGTACACCGCGCTGGAAGATCAGGTGAACGATTGCCAGGGGCAGTTGAGCGCGACCGCTTCGGCGAAGAAGAGCTGTGAGGATAGGCTGGCTTCACTTTCGACGACGAAACTGGAGCTCGAAGAAAAAACGAAGACCTATGAAGATCTAATGAGTTCGCTCAAGGACGAGATTAATTCGGGTAAGGTGAAGATTTCGGAAATGGAAGGGCGGCTCACTGTGAACATGATCGACAAGATTCTTTTCAGTTCGGGCAGTGCGCAGATTCAGGACGAGGGTAGGGCGGCGCTTAAGAAAGTGGCCGATGTATTGAAGGGCGTTAAGGACAAAAGGATCGTCGTCGAAGGGCACACCGACAACGTCCAGCTCGGGCCTTCGCTTCAGAAAAGGTTCCCAACCAACTGGGAGCTTTCCACAGCGCGCGCCACGTCCGTTGTGAAATTTCTGACAGGGGCGGGGGTGCCGGCCACCAATATGGCGGCTGCCGGATTTTCCGAGTTTTCACCCGTGGCTTCCAACCTGACGCCCGAAGGAAAGCAGCAAAACCGACGGATCGAAATCGTTTTGACACCGAAACTGCGTGATCGCGACGTGGCGAAAACGAAGCCGGCCACGACTGAACCGCCCGCGAAGGAAACTCCGTCCGCTGCGTCGGTGACGGAATAGTTTAAGTCAGTGAACGGGCGAAGGCGGGAACCGGTCTCATAAATACGTTCGTTGCGAGACCGTCAGGATGCGAGCGGGCTTCGCAACCGCAGGGCCGAGACGCCGAGGCGTACGTAGAACGTACGTCGCAGGCGGATCGGACCGAGGACGCGAAGCCAGCGATGCAAACTGACGGTCGGAGCAGAAGGTATTTATGAGACCGGTTCAAAACGCCCGTCGCCTGATGGTTCGGATCGCCATCGCGACGACGGTGGTGATCTTCTTGTATGCGTTGTACGCCGCACATCTCGTCTCCGCGAAGATGAGCGGCGCGCGCTGGAAGCTCCCCTCGCGCGTGTATGCCTCTCCATGGATTCTATATCCCGGATCGCCGCTGATTGAAGCCGACCTTAAAGA
Source organism: Bdellovibrionota bacterium (assembly GCA_035292885.1). Taxonomy (NCBI): domain Bacteria; kingdom Pseudomonadati; phylum Bdellovibrionota; species Bdellovibrionota bacterium. Next base: position 32,726 of record DATDPG010000047.1, read on the forward strand.
TTATTTTCGTCGTCTGGGGTATGCCCGGACCGAGCGCAAACCCGTAGCGGTCGGGCAATGGAAGAAATCGAGTTGGTCGATTGAAATTGGCGTTCGCGCATTTCGCGACGCGGTCGGCGAGCATCCAGCCCAGACCCTTGAAATCGATCTGACCGGTGAAACCATCCGCTCCCTTCAACGAAAAGAAAGCGACGGCCGATCGGAAGAGATTTTTACGTTCACGTTAGAGCCGGAGCCGGTGGGGGAAATTTTCGGCGCGCAGCGGGAGCAGCGGACGGTCGTCCGGCTCAACGATCTTCCCTCCACGATGCGCGAAGCCATTCTCCTGATGGAGGACCGGAAATTTTACGAACATCACGGAATCAGTTTTCGCGGCATCGCGCGGGCGGCGTGGTCGAATCTCCAGGGCGGGAAAGTCACGCAGGGGGGAAGTACGCTCACTCAACAGCTGATGAAGAATTTCTTTCTCTCCCCGGAGCGCTCGCTCTGGCGGAAAATCCGGGAGGCTATCTTTACGGTTGTCGTTGAAATCCTCTACTCAAAAGACGAAATATTCGAGGCGTACGTGAACGAAATTTACCTCGGTCAGCGGGGCGCGACGTCGATTCATGGGTATGGTGAGGCGTCGCGTTTTTATTTCTCGAAGCAGGTCGCGTACCTGACGCTGGGAGAGCAAGCTCTTCTCGTCGGGCTCGCCAGTTCTCCCGGATTGTATTCACCCTACACGAAGCCCGGTGCCGCGAGAGAACGACGCGCCCTCGTTCTTCGCGCTCTGTTCGAGAACGGAAAAATTTCGAAGGATTTGTTCGCGGAGGCCGATCGCGAGCCGATCGAGCCTCGCGGGAAGGCCGGAGACGAACGCCGGGCGCCTTATTTTATGGACTACGTCAAAAACGAGATCGGCGAGCGATACAGTTCGGCGCAGCTGGCGGAGGAGGGCTATGAGATCTACACGACGCTCGACCCGACGTTTCAAGCGAGTGCGGAGAAGGCTGTGTCGGAGGGTTTGGCTGCTGTGCAGGCACAAGGAAAAAGGAAGAAGCGAAAGGATGTTCCTCCGCTCGGGGACAAACCTCTTCAAGCGGCATTGATCGCGCTTCATCCCCAGACGGGCGCGATTAAAGCGATGATCGGCGGTCGGTCGTACGAACAGACCCAGTTTAACCGGGCCGTGCAATCGAACCGCCAACCCGGCTCGGCGGTCAAGCCGTTCGTGGCGGCAACCGCTCTGATGCCCGACGAGGGAGGGGAGGTGCCAAAAGCGACGGCAACGACGATTCTTGATGACCGGCCGGCGACTTTTTCGTTTTCGGGTAAAGAGTGGTCGCCTCGAAATTACGAAGATGTCTATGCGGGAAGCACGACGCTGCGCGGAGCGATCGAGCGATCGCTGAATGTTGCGACGATCAATTTAGCGGCCGGCGTGGGCCTGGAACGTGTAGCGCAGTTTTTTCAGAAGGTTGGGTTTCCAAAAGTCGCGGCGGTTCCGTCGATCGTTCTCGGCACGATGGAAGTGACGCCGCTTCAGCTCGCCCGGGCGTACACGGTATTCGCCAACGCCGGCCTGCGCAGCGACCCGCAATCCGTGACGGCGGTCGTAGCACAAGACGGCGCGCGGCTTACGCAACGATCGATGGAGGTTGAGCGCGTGCTTCCGCTTCAGATCGCATATCTCGTGACAAACGTCCTCCGAGGCGTGATCGACCGAGGCACAGGATACGGAGCGAGGCTTGCCGGTCTGACCGGAGACTTGGCGGGAAAAACCGGCACGACGGACGATTACAAAGACAGTTGGTTCATCGGTTATTCTCCTTCGCTCCTTGCGGTTGTGTGGGTGGGACTCGACGATGGCACACCGACCGGGCTGACCGGGGCTTCCGGAGCCCTCCCCATTTGGATCCGATTCATGAAAGAGGCTCTACGCCGGTTGCCAAGGGAACCGTTTCTTATTCCGCCGGATATCGAATGGTTTACCGTCGACCGAATGAAAGGGTGTGTCGGTGGGTCGGGGGAGAGTTTGAAAGAAGCGTTTTTGAAGGGTACACAGCCCCCACGATGCAAGTGAGAATGTTTCGAAAAAATGAAGTTGGGCTCCGGTCTCGATGGAAGCTCCCAAGGCCATGCTCGTTCCTGCGCGTGGCCTCGGGGATCTCCATCTCGCCACCCAACTTCATTCTTTTGTGGAGTTCCCGTCTTTGCATCGTGGGGCTGTGCACAACCCTTCTCTTAGTTGGGGGTTGTGTCAAAACCGGGCCGCAGGTGGAGCCGACGGCGGTTCCGATTGGGGAGATGGCGGAGCACGAAAGCGACCCCCGCCGGGCGGCGTCGATGCGTGTGGTGGAGGAAGGGAGGAAAGAATTGACCAAGAACCTCTACGAACGCGCCGCCTATCATTTTTCGCGCGCGGTTGAAATCGACAGCTCGAATCCGTTTGCGTACTTCTACCTCGGAGTCACCCGGTTTCGCTCCGGCCAATTCAATCAGGCGGCCAATCTTTTTGGGCGGTCGTCCGATCTCTTCGATCTGATGAACAATTGGCGGGCGGAGGCGCTAGCTTATCGAGGCGAATCCTTGGAGAAAACGGGAAAGATCCAGGAGGCGCAAAAGGCTTTCGCGCTGGCGCTGGAGGCCGATGCGTCGAACGCCCGAGCACAAGAAGGCCATGCTCGCCTAAATTGAAACGAAAGATCCAGAGAAATCCGATGGAACAGATCCCGCTTGAAATCGAACGAAACGGCCCCGTCGCCTTTGTGAAGCTGAATCGTCCGGAGGTTCATAACGCATTCGACGCCCGGACGATACGTGAGTTGAGCGAAGCATTTTCGAATCTTGCGCGCGAGGAGGCGGTTCGCGTCCTGGTTCTCAGCGGTGAAGGCAAGAATTTCTGCGCGGGCGCCGATGTCAATTGGATGAAATCATCGATTCATTTCTCCGCGGCGGAGAATGAAAAAGACGCTCGAGATCTCCACGAAATGCTGGGAGCTTTGTATCGCTTCCCAAAGCCGACCGTTGCACGGGTTCACGGCGCGGCGTTCGGTGGAGGCGTGGGGCTGATCTCGGGTGTCGACGTGGCGATCGCGGCCTCCGATGCGCTCCTTAGCATCAGCGAAGTTCGCCTCGGAATTCTCCCGGCGGTGATCAGTCCGTTTGTTACGCGAAAGATCGGCGTGGCGAATCTCCGGACATATGGTCTCTCAGCGAAGAAATTTTCGGCGGAGGAAGCGTTTCGGATCGGCTTGGTGCAAGAGGTCGTTCCAGATTCCGAGCTGGATGCGGCCGTCGACAGATGGGTGAACCTATTCTTGGAAGGGGGGCCGCACGCCCAGGCGACGCTCAAAGTACTTACAGAAGAGACATACGGTCTTGGGATCACCCAGACATCGAAACAGACGGTGAAGACGATCGCGAAGATCCGTACCGGTGAGGAGGGTCAGGAAGGGCTGAAAGCCTTTTTGGAAAAGCGGCCCCCGACCTGGCGAACCAAACGCTAAAAAGCGCTTACCGTTGTGTCGCCAAAAACGGCGGCAGGGGACAATCCAACGTATCGGCAATCGCTCTCAACAATTCCCCTTCTTTTTCCGTGATTTTTCCATCCGCCGTCACGCAAAGCATAGCCGCTGTAAGGATTCTCTGTTTTAGGACCGGAGGTGCCGCGGCCAACCGGTCGAGAGATCGTTCCAATGTTTCCAACGTGCATTCGTGAAGAGGAAGCATTCCGAGAGCGTCGCGAGAAAGCGTATGACCCACGCGCGCAAAAGCTTCCTGAGCCGCGGGAAGACTCGATTGACCGGCGTACGCCAGCATAGAGAGAACGACTTCACAGTCGGGAAGAAGCGGTTTGACGGCGAAGTATTGAATTTTGTGCCGCAAAGGTAACGCACGAAGGTGTTTCGCAAGAACGCGCTCCAGCGCGAATTCGAAAATACTCAGTTTGCGATCCGAACGTGCAAGAACCCGGACCCGGCGCTGCAAATCCTTTCGATGTTGCATGGAAAGCATTCGCAACGCGGGTAGTGACAGTTCGATCAGGGGTAGTCGAGCCGTTGGACCAAGAATCGCCACCGCTAAGGCTAACGCAGCGACTTCATTTGCATTTGCGTCTCCGATCTCTTCTTGAAGGGCGGCGATCTGATGGGTCCGTTCGGTCTCGGAGTCTTGAAGGAGAAGAGCGTAAATCAAGTGCTGGGCCGCCGAAGGACTTCGGGCCGCCCGGGCGACGATCGGAGGCAAAGTGGCCAAAAAGTCATGCGCATGGACGAGGTGTTTGGGTAAGGGATCCGCCACGCGGCGCAACAGGTCGTTCTCGCCGACCGCCGCGACAATTGGAATCCGTTCAGTCGTTCTCGTGCGAAGGGGAAAAATTCCCGACTCCTCCGCCGGAGGGGAGGGCAACGACTCTACATAGGGATAAGCTCCGTCAAAGGAGGCGTCGATCGTGCGGATCCGATCCGCAAGTGGGGGATGCGTCGACAGAAACGAAAACAAGGGTTCCTCCACGGCGCTTTCAAAAAAGAGATGGCTTAGAGACTCGGCGTACGGATGATGAATTCGAGAGCCTTGCCGGAGGCCGCCGATTTTCTTGAGTGCGCCGGAAATCCCGGCCGCATTTCGCGTGAATTGAACGGCGGAGGCGTCGGCCAGGTATTCCCGCTGGCGGGATGCGGCGTATTTGATGAACCGACCGAAGAAAACTCCGATGTATCCCAAGACGTACAGGTAAAAACCGAGAACGACGAAAGGCAAACCGCCTGTGCGAATAAGAAAACTCCCGAGCGTGCTGATCACCTGAATGCCATAGAGGGTCGAGGCCATTTGAAGATTGAGGCGGGTGTCTCCGTTGAGAAGATGGCTGAATTCATGCGCGATGACGCCCTGCAATTCGTCGCGATTTAGAAGTTCGAGCGCCCCGCGGGTGACCACGATCACGGCGTCGCCGCGCGTGTGACCCGCGGCAAACGCGTTGATGCTCGTCTGGCGGGGAAGGGAGAAAACCAAAGGCACGGGTGTGCCGGACGCGATCGCGATCTCCTCGACGACGTTTTTCAGGCGCTGCTCGAAGGAGTTTTCGGCCGTTTCAAGCAGAAGGTCCCCTCCCAACATGAGCGCCACGGCGGTCCCGCCCGGTGCCAGCTTTCTTCGCATGTACAGACTCCCGCCGAGGACGACCGCCCCGTTCACCAGTGTCACCCAGAAGAAGAGGAAGGAATGCCACCAGCGATACGTTCTGCCGGGGAGGAGATGGGCGAGATCCAGCGACCAGACGGTCACGGTGTAAATGGATAAATGGATGAGAAGCAGCGAAAGCGCGAAGAGATAAATCAGCGTTCTTGTGTTCTTCCTCCGCTGATCCTGCTGACTGAAAAAGTTCAAGTAGCCGCGTTACATTTCTAACCGAACGAGACTTTCGGAGCCTTGCGCTCCTCGACCGATTCCATTTCCCAGAGCTGCGCTTCCGTGAAATTAAACGGCCCCGCAATCAACGAATTGGGGAACTTTTCCCGCGTGATGTTGTAATCCATAACGGCATCGTTGTAAGCCTGGCGAGCGAAGGAGATTCGATTTTCGGTGGAGCTCAGCTCCTCCGAAACCTGCATCATGTTTTGATTGGCTTTAAGGTCCGGATACGCCTCGACCACGGCCATCAGCCGGCCAAGCGCACCTCCCAAAATGCTTTCGGCGCCGGCGAGATTTTTCATCGCGGAGACCTCACCGGGCGAGGCCGAAGCCTTTTGTGCCGCCTGAAAGGCCGTGTTGCGCGCGGCGATCACCGCTTCCAGCGTCTGTCGTTCATGCTTGATGTATCCCTTGGCCGTCTCAACCAGGTTCGGAATCAGGTCGTAGCGGCGTTTGAGCTGGACGTCGATCTGCGAGTAGGCGTTCTTGTAACGGTTTCGGCCGGTGACAAGATTGTTGTAAATCCCGATCGGGATCACGATCAGAAGAACAAGCAGAACCAAAATTACAACCAAAGCGGTCGTCATGGGTACCTCGCTGCGAAATTTTCAAAAAATGTAGGCCGCTTGGGGCCGGCGGGCAAGGTTTATCTATATTGGAAGAGGCAGGGTTTTAGAGATTCGCGCGGCTGACCCATTTCGGATCAACCGGGGGGACGTGATTTCTGAGCTTCTCCAAGAGTTTCTCCGGCGTGGACTCCACGACCAATAGTTCGAGATGCTTTTGAGGCATCATTTCCTGTTCCGCCAAATGAGAGAAGAAGGCCAGAAAGTGATGAAAGTAGTTCCCGGTGTTGAGGATTCCGCACGATTTTCGGTGAAGACCGAGCTGACCCCACGTCAAGACTTCCGTCAGTTCGTCAAGCGTTCCCAATCCGCCCGGCAAAACAATAAACGCGTCGGCCAGGTCGTACATGAGATTCTTCCGTTCATGGAGGGAAGGCACGACATGCAACTCGGAAAGCCCTTCATGGACCACTTCCTTGGTCTTTAGGAATTCCGGGATCACGCCGACCACCGACCCTCCATGACTGAGGACGGTGTTTGCCAGCGTGCCCATCATTCCGAGCTTTCCCCCTCCGTACACCACGCGGATCCCTTCACGCGCTAAAACCTCGCCCATTCTTTGAGCCGCAGCCTCATACGACGGACTCGAACCGGATCGAATACCGCAAAAAACACACACACTCTTCATCGTTCCTGGTCATACCAGCGGTGGAGAAGTTTGAACAGAGAGGAGAGTCCCCAAGTCAAGTTTGTGATAGCATTTCCAGGCGAGGCCCGGCGCCGCCGTGGTGGAATGGCAGACACGCAAGGCTTAGGACCTTGTGCGCGTATGCGTGTGGGGGTTCAAATCCCTCCGGCGGCACTCCTTTTGATCTATCCTCTCGAAATCATTTCTAACACACCTTAGAAGATCCCCGGGCGTAAGCCCGGGGGTGAATCGGGCTCCCAAGTCTTCTTTTTTCCGGTACAGCAGGGGGCATGGAACTAAGAAGACAAGCCCACTGTGTGTATCGCTGCATGTATCACCTGGTTTGGATTCCTCGGTATCGCTATTCGATGCTGGTGGACGGAGTTTCGCAGTATCTCCTGATCAAGTTGGATGAAGTGAGGAAGTACCATCCGGAGATCGAGTACATCGAGCGAAATATCCAACCGGACCACGTGCACATCGTAGTAAGCTTCCCGCCAAAGTACAGCATCGCAAGCGTAGTACGGATTATGAAAAGCAATACGGGACGAGCGTTGAGGGAGAAGTTCGAGTTTATTCGGGAGCGATATTACGGGCGAGGCGGGATGTGGTCGGTTGGATATTTTGCGAGCACAGTGGGCTTGGATGAGGACATGATCAAACGGTACGTCCGATACCAGGAAAAAGAAGACTTGGGACAAGCGAAGCTTGCATTCCCAAGAGGCCCACGGGCGTAAGCCCGTGGATATCTAGGTTTTCCCAACGTAGGGTCATTGGGTCAACAAAAGTCAACAGGTCTGCATTTTCTTTTCGTGAAAATCCGTTGGCTGACGTTTGGGTCAACACCGGGTCAACACACAAAATGCGATTAAACTACTGACCGTTGTTTGATCGAAATGACTTTCGATAAAGATGGACTCGTCGAACTTCCGTCGCCGTGCTTTGCATGACCAAGTGTAAAGTTGATCATCGCTTTTCGCTGCGTTCGTTCGGCCACCTTTGCGTAATGCTGTGTGACGCGAAGATCTTGATGCCCAAGCGCGGCCTGGGCGGCGCGAATGTCATTGGTCTGCTCCGAAAAAATCGTTGCAAACGTATGACGAAGCACGTGTGTCGAGCGGATCGGAAGATCACAGACTCGAAACGCTTTTTTAAACGCGTTTTGAATCGCTGGGTATCTCAAGAGCTCTCCGTCTCGATGAAAGACGTACGGCCCCTTTGATCCCTTCTCGCGCCATTCCTGAAGAAGTTCGACCAGTCGCTCAGGAATAACCACGACCCGATCGCGGCCCGTTTTCGTACTTTCACGGATCGCTGGCTCCTTCGTTCGAAAGTGCCAAAAACAGACCCGCTTGATTTCCACGGTTCGGCGTTCCAGATCGACACATTCCCAGCGTAGCCCGCAGGCCTCGCCGATCCGCGCGCCACATAACGCCTCAAAAGACGCCAAGTAGTAATAGACGGGCGTGTGTCGTTCTTTCAGACGATCGAGAAATCTCTCCAGATCCTCAACGGATAGCGAGAGATCCGGCCTCCCCGGTTTTGGCTTGAAGAAACAGTCTTCACTGTGTCTTTTGAGAACCGGCGGCTGGTAACGCGGATTTTTGTATTCTCGGTACCAGTTCAAAATACCTCGAAGCGCCTTGAGTTCTCGGAAGTAGGACACTCGCGTCGATTTTTTCGGATACGAGGGATCGATCAGGATTTGCAACCACCGATCGATATCAAATGCCGAAAGTTCCTCTACCGGTATGTTCAAGATGGGTTGAAAATGAATCAACTCCTGAACATACTTCTCCCAGGTATTGATCGCGAAACGGGGTTTTGACCAGTCTCGCCAATCTTCTACCAGAGCTGCAAGGGTGTACGTTGAGGGTTTCACCCGAATCTCCGTAGGATCTGGATTTGCTTCCGTTCGCCAAGCGCGTGCGTTTTCCAAATTCTCAAACGTACGCGCCTGTTGAACGAGCTTTCCGCCTACGCGAACTCTCCGGATAGCCCGATACGGCTTTGCCGGGCGACCTCCTCGCGAGACCACCTCCACATATTTTCCTCTCTCTTCCTGCCAGACGTGAACTTTGAAAATGCCGGGATATCCCCGCATCGTCATCAGTTTCCGTCGCGGACGTTGTTTCGCTTCTTGTTTATCCATAAGGATGACTCCTTTCCGATAACCATCTGCGAAGGACGTCCGAGTGAAAGCGAACCATCCGGGGTGTCGGTCGGACCGTTGGAATTCGGCCTTCCGACACCATATTTCGAATCGTTCGCTCGCTACATTGAAGTAGCTTGGCCACATCACTGACTGTGAGCAATCGACCTATTCCGTTTTCAAAGAACAACCCTCGGGAAGAACTGTAATCCCTCCGAGTTCTGAATGACGGCAGAATATCACTTTGAATCCCGATCGAATCATTTTTTTCATGAAATTTGGGATTTACCCAAACAGCGACAGGTTCTTCTCTAGAAGAAGTCAATGCCGAATCCCTTTCCCTTGCCGCGACTTAAACCCTTTCCGCGATTCTTTTCTAAAAGTTCCCGGCTCTTTTCTCGTTCGAGAGGTTCTTTGCGTTCTCGGCGGTCGCGTTCTTCGTCAAACGGCTTTAGCGCTTCTCGGATTGCTTCCGGTATTTTTCTACCAGTCCTTCCAAGTCCTGACTCAATCGAGGATCGATTCTCCGAATGAGTTCCCATTTGGTTGCTGTTTCTTGCTCCCTCTTGGTAGATCGCCAGTCCCATACGGAGGACACGCTCAAAACTAGAACGCTCACGAGGAGCGCGCCCAGGAGACTGTGAATCCACACTTTTAAGGTCATTCCGGTATTTTGAAATTCGATCCGTCGAAAGGTCGTGTCCGCGGCTTCCCGAATATCTTGATACATCTTGGTATCTCTCTTGATTTCGTTCGATGTTTCTCTCCCCTCCGTGAACGCGATCTTCAACGCTCCGACCAAAGGCTCGAGATCTCTCGCCCACCGCTCGGTTACTCGGTTGTCGCTCTCTCGTAAAAGTTGAAGAAGCTCGTTCAAGGCTTCCATAGCCGCGAAGTCTCTCGGTTGCGTTTTGAATTGCTTGACGATCTCGCTCTGGTTCATAGGAAACTCCCTTCATTTTTTGAAGACCTGCCCATGTGTAGGCTCGGCCTAGGTCACTCCCTTTCATCACTTCTCCCTCCAAGGAAAAGCTGATCCCGGACACATGGCCGGTTTTGGCTCGATTCGGAATCGTCTCCACGTTTCTGGCGTGAAGGCGCTGAAAAAATGCACTCATCGTCGGCTGCCCGTGTGCCGCTTCGTCGACCAGGTGTTGCAGACGCAGTTTCGTAGTCGGTGTCTGTTCTCGAAGGACTTTGTGCAGTTCGCCCGACGTTGGGGCGCGCGAAGGCACCTCCCGACTTGGCAATACACGCTGTAAGCCGTATTCCATTTCCAGGCCGCGAACGATCGTTTCGCTTCGCCGAAAATCGTGGCTTTCGCTGACGACCTTTCCATCCATCCCGATTCGAGAAGCCACGATATGGATATGATCGTGCGGCGTATCCCGGTGCCGAACGGCGACGTATTGGGATTTGGAAAATCCCATCCCGTCGAGATACGTCTGCGCGACTTCTTGCCACTTTTCATTGGATAACGATTCACCGGGCGGGAGCGACAAACTGGTGTGATACACCGCACGCTCCAGGTTGGGTTTGAGCTTTCGGGTTTCATTGAATTCCGCCGTCAGTTGCTTGGCCGTCGTACCCAGCATGTTGCCCCCAACCATCTCGGCGCGGTCTTTGGAGAGAATATATTTGAGGACTCCGCCGAAACTTCGGCCTTTGATCTGTTTCGCGATCATTTTGCCGCCCCGATGACTTGGAGGCCGATGGATGTCACCATTGCCCGAAGCTCCTGAAGCATGTGGGGGTCGATTGGCATCGCCATCCCTGAATGAATCTTGCGCATCAGCTGGCTCAAATTGTTTCCGATCCGAGAGAGCTCTTGATACGTTTCTCGATTCACAGACGGCACCGGAGGCAGCGGAAGTTTTCGGCCAAAGGCTGCCCGGCGGACGTACTCACTCACGCTCACTCGTAACTCTCGGGAAGATTCCTGGAGCCACGACAATTCAGCCGGCGTGAATCGGATCGGAACGACGCGGCTACGGAGTTCACCGACCGCTTCAGCCGCCATCGGTTTCCTGCGAACGAAGTGAGAAGGGCGAGCGCTCCACGACGTAGTCGGGGAGCATGGCTCGCTACTCACCTCTTCCAACATTTCTTCTCTTTCCTTCTCGTCCATTTTTGCCCACTTCTTTGTATATTCATTCTACGTATATTTTATATAACGCCACTGCCAAGAAGTGTCAATACATTGACTCGTGAAATGAAAATACATACGATTGCTCTGAATTACAGGCGAATGAAGAGACGTAAACCAAAGATCCGCCGAAAGACGGTCGAGACCCCACCGGATGTCGTCTTTAATGTCCGCATGGAGCCTTCTCTGCGGGCCGCACTGGAGCCTGCGGCCAATACCTACGGCATGGCGCCTGCGAGCATGATCCGTCAGAGGGTATTCTCCGATGTGAAGGCCTGGGGGCCTTTTGATCCGGATCTCTTGATCTGGATTAAGAAGGAAGGAAGGTCGGCCAACTTCACCTTCGTGGCCCCTCCCATTTTAGCAAAGGCAATGAGAGAGCGGGCACAAGCGCTCAAACTGACTATTACGGATTACGTGAGAAGCGTGGCGATCCATGAAGTCCTTTTGGCCGAGGGCCTCGCCAATGAGATCAACAAAACGAACTTCAATCCGAAAACAAAGCCTGACCATCCAATTCTCCGAGCTTACGCGGAAGGCAGACACGAGCGGCAGATGGATTTAGGGAAAACAAGAATGGCGATGGAGAATAAATCCGATCACATGATTTCGGGATATACGACGTACCGGGGGGAAGATATTGTCGCTGTCATTCAAGCTGAGGCTGCAAAGGAGGGTCTAAGTCTTGCCGCGTATCAAAAAATGCTCGTCTTCCGCGACATTGAACAAAAATACGGATTGAAATTCCTGGCCGAACTTTTGAATACATCTCAAGAAGCATGGGACATGCAAGATGGATATCTAAAGAGAATGTTGGAAGCGCGGAAATAGAGTAATCATGAATCCGAAAACCAAACCAGGTACGCGCACCTCGCGTGCCGCGATCGCCAACCAAGTAAATCTTCTCATGCGCGAGGGCGAAGGTTTAACCGTGGAGTTCAAAGAACGGTACACGCCTCGGGTGGACGAAGATATTGTGGCATTTGCCAACGCCAAGGGAGGAACCATACTTCTCGGCGTCCGGGAGGATGGCACCATCGCCGGCGAACGGTTGACCAACGACCTAAAGGCCAAAATCAACAGCCTGGCGCGGAACTTAAAGCCGACGATTCCTGTCGAGTTTTCCCAAGTCGGGAAAGTGGTGGCGATCTTCGTGTCGGAAGGATCGGATAAACCATACTCCTGTGGTTCAGGCTACTACCGAAGACTCGACGGTAACACACAGAAGATGAGCCACGATGAGCTACGCATCATGTTTGCGGAGAACGAACCGCTCCCTTTCGAAGAAAGAACAGTCAAGGGGTTCACGCTGGAAGACATCTCCAATTCGAAAATACGCGCTTTTACAAGAGAAGCCGGCATACAAATCGGGCGCGCTGGAGTTCAGGATGTATTGCGCAGTCTTAACGTGGCGGATCAGTCCCGGATCAAAAACGCGGGGATCCTCTTTTTCGCCAAGGATGTATATCGGCATATCCATCAGTCCCAGATGACGCTAATCGCGTTCAAGGGAACGGATCGCATGCATATTTATGATCGGCGCGACGTGCGTGACGATCTCCTCACGCAGTTCAACGAAGCGGTCGCATTTCTCCGCAAACATCTAAATGTGCGAAGCGAGATCCACGGTGTCAACCGTAAGGACATTTACGAAATTCCTCTTGAAGTATTGCGCGAAGCTGTTGTGAACGCGCTCATGCACCGCGACTACAGCATTACCGGTACGCAAATAAGCGTCGAGGTCCACGACGATCGGGTCGAAATCGCAAACCCCGGCGATTTGCCGAAAGGTATGTCAATCCAGAACCTCGGCAAAGTTTCGATCCGGAGGAACGAACTGATCGCTGATCTCTTTTTCCGCATGCACAAAGTCGAACGTTTCGGCTTGGGCATTCAAAAAATGAAGGAAGCAATGCTCGCCGCGGGACTTCGCGAGCCCGTTTTTGAGCCGGGTGTATTTTTTCGGGCATCGTTCCAGCGATCGCCCGAATTGGCGTTAAAGAAACACCGCGAACAGTCCGTCAGGCGGTTCGGAGAAAAGTTCGGAGAAGGTTTCTCGCGGGAGCTAGAGTCGGAGCTAGGGTCACAGCTAGAGTCGGAGCTAGAGTCACTGGAGCTCCGTGTGCTGGCCGCCCTAGTTAAACACCCACTTGGCAAAGCATCACTGGCAATAGCTTTGGGTCAAAAACAGGCCTCAGGTCCTCTCCATCGAATAATTCGATCCTTGCTGGCAAGAAAACTTATTGAACGAAGTCTGCCCCAAAAGCCTGCGAGCCGATTACAGAAGTATCTGGTTACAAAGGCGGGGGAAAAATTACTACGGAGAAAGGAGTGAATTACATGAGTCGATACAGAGGGCACAAAAATGTTCGGCACACGGTTCGATATACGGAGCTTGCCCCAAATCGTTTTCGAAATTTCTGGGGAGTGTTCTTAGGATTTCTCCTGTTTGAAGTGTTTACACCGTCAACACCTTTGGCGGAACGTAAATTCAATCCTCCACCGTCAAAAGAGCTTTTCGAACGTTCCGAAGCGGTGGTCCTCGGAACGATCCTTGACATAAAGAAAACAGAAGAAAAGGGAGAGAAGCAAAGGGCGGGAGAGAAAGCCCCGTATCCAACAGAGCGAATGCAAGCCAAGGTGCAACAAATATCCTCTGAAAAAGGAGAGATTCCGAAGTCATTTAATCTCTTGTATTGGAATGTTGATTATGAAGCTTGGGCGAAGCACCTCAAGAACAATACCGTTGGGTTCAGCCTAGACGGAGGCCCTCATGAGATCCGCCTACAGATTGGAGAGCGATACCGTTTCTATCTCAAGCCAACTAGGAAGAAAGATGAGTTTATCCCCGTTTTAGACGGTGCATTTGATGATGGATTTTCTATAACGCGTCTCCCAAGCAACGATGAGGCCGTCCAAAAGTTGAATGCCGTTGAGGTCCCCGTCGCTAACGACAAGAGTTTGGTTACATTTGTGGACGAATTTGTAAACGCGGTGAAGAAGAACGACCTTGAGTTTGTAAAAAGAATCGATCCCAAGATGCCGGATCAGGCTATTCCGTCATTTTCCAGGAGATTTAAGGCCCTCATCGAGAACGCAGAACAGAACCAAAAGAAGGCGTCGATCAGTTGCGACAGCTTTGGTGTTTGCCTGATCGAATGGGAATATACCGATCGCAAAAACCCGACCGGAAAGCTGATGTTAGGCATCCGAGTAGTGAAGGGGAAAGAGAAGTGGCAGATCTATAACCCGACGGGGGCCTACGGTGACACCTTGCACGCGGGGGATAACCTCAAGAACTATTACGAGATTCAGTTCGTTGGCCATGGAAATGTTCAATATGGAATCAGGACCAATGGCGGAAAACTTAAGACCATGTGTGGGCCTGTTTCCTGTTCCTACGGCGGTCACTTCGGCAGCGACCTCTATCCTGGAAAGAAGAACCTCATCGAGATTGTCCTGTCCCCGGTTCAGAATTCAAAGCATTCGGAAAAAGTGCAGTTGGAGTGGACCATTACTGAAGCCCGGAAAGTTAAGGATGGGTTCCCCAAGCATCTTCCAAATATGCCGGGCTACCGCTTGATCAACCAATGGAGTGGGAGCGAGAATGTTTCTACCGATCCAGTGGTCAAGCGGGTTGAATTCGATGTGCAATAGCTGTTGTAAATATGATCGGCTTTCAACGTAAGGAAATCGTTGATCTGGGAGAAAAGCTCCCTTTGCACCGGAATAAAGACCCGATTTGGGCGCTTTTTCTTTTTTTCTCTCTGTTCGGCTCAATATTTTCTGGAATGGGGTTCCTACTTCTTTTTCAACTTATTTGGCGTTCCAGAGCGGATGTACCTCTTGTGGTTCCGTTAATTGCTCTTCTCCTGGGAACGGGGATCATCTTTCTTTCGCTTCATGCCCTGTCACGCACACGGATTGATATTGAGAACGGAATCGTTCGCTATCGCAAAACGAACCCAATATTAAAAAGCGTATCCTGGGCCGCGTCGTTTTCAGAATACGAAGGTGTGCTGGAACATCAGATGGTCGTTCCGGGAGGGAAAAATCGGCCTTCGCATACCGTATACCTTTGTGATTTGATTCATCGGACCGACAAGAAAAAGAATATAGAACTTTATAGTTCGCGTACTTCGAGCGATCACCGTGCGCGTGCCGAACGCTTCTCCCGACTCCTTAACCTTCCCATGCTGGTCGAAGGCGAAAATAAATACGAAAAAAGAGCCGCGGGAGATCTCGATTTGTCGGTGCGGGAACGGATATCAAAGGGAAGCGTGGAAATGATTCAACCTGCCTCTCTCCGGCCGCCGAAAGGTAGACTTTCCCGAGTTGCGTTGAACGGGGAGGAATGGATATCCATCAGCTCTATCGGGTATTTGCCTTTGGGCCTCCCCTTTGCTGGATTCGGCGCAGCCCTCTCCGTTTTCGCCGGGATCATGAGCGGCAATTGGATTGCACTTGTGTTCGGAACGATATTTTTCTTAATCGGATTAATCATCATTTTGGCTTCTTTCTGCGGACGCGAATACATCGGGGCCGACAGAGAGGGGGTGAGCCACTACTGGACCTTCCTGCGCCGTCGCTTCGGACAAGTTTCAATGCAAGCTCGGGCGATCGAGGAAATTCGAGTGGGTCGAAGGAATCAAGGGCAAGGGCTTCAGGTCATTTCGGATCAGATGCGGATTGGGATTTTCTCACCACTTTCAAAAGAAGATCGAGAATGGCTTCGGTCCTACCTTCTTACGAAATTATCGTGAATCTACACAGGGAGGCTCGAAGATTGACGGGTATACAGATAAGCAGGACGAATCAAATCACACGAGAGACGATATCCGGGCGGGGAGCCCTTCCACTTATCGGGACTCTTCTCTGTTCATTAGTACTGGTGGGATACTTTGTCCCTGGTCTTTGGGTAAGCCTAATCTGGGGTGTTCCTGATCGAGCAAAGGATCAAGGGGCATGGGAATATTTAGATTCCATTTCGCGTTTGCAGAATGTTCCTATCTGGATCCAAAATCAAAGTGAATTATCTAACGGCCGTGTTCTCTTACGACAGCTCAGTGATTCCGAAGTTGTCGCCTGGGACGAAAATCTCGCAGGAAAAAGTTTCACCAGAGCTTTCAAGGTGACAAAAAATGTTGCCATACCGACAGATCCGTTTCCACCCATAGCATTTGGGATCGATGCGCCGTTTAACCTTAACAAAGATCTTCCTTCGGCTCTTGCGAAGTATTTTTCCTCTCCCAATATTGCAAAGGCAACTTTATGTAGAACAATGGCTATTACCAATCAACTCCCTATCGAAAATCGTGATCCCAAAAACAGCTCTTACATTCCAGTTGAAGTCCGAACCGTTTGCCCATCTTCTGTCAAAGGACGTTGGTCTCTCTTTCTCAAACTGCTCAGTTTGGATGAGCAATCTGGATACATTAGTGGTGGAGCGGGTCTTTACAGTGAACGTTGTTTACCAACAGATCCAATGATCCTTCTCAATCGCCCACCATTTTGGGCATCATCATGCACAAAATTGGGATGTCTAAATATTCTTCGAGGAATTCTCGAAAAATCTGAACTTCCTAGTTGGCCGATTTATGTTGAGCAAAAAGGTCGAATCCGTCGTGCGGAGAAAGCAGATCTTCCTTGGCTCTCGAAAGGTGAGTTCAGAATACCGAATTGAAAATTATCCTCCTACGAGTCACAAATGTGGGCATGTAGTAAAGTGCCAGAGCTTTGAAAAATTGATTGTAAGGCAAATACGCGCGTCAGGAATAGGTCGATTGACTCACGCTGCATGTCCTGACGTTCGCGCGAGAGTTACCAACCGTCTCGCGGTAACCCTTCCTTGTGATTTGGGTCAACACCGGGTCAACAGGTCGGGTGATATGGATGTCACTCGGTTCATCTCTTTTCATTTTGCAGATCGGTTATCTGTTTGATGTTGTTGGTTTTGCCTTTGATACTGCACTCTTGCCGCCGGGTTCCTCTACTCCCTCCGGCGGCACCAACTATCTTTTCACCGCTTTTAGAAATGAGTTCTATTCTTCGGACATCTTACGTTTTCTCCAGAACGCGGACGAGTCGATCCCCAAGTGCGACCTGCATCGTCCATCGTGGAGAGGGTTGAATGACTGGAAGAATATGGCAGGCTACGATAATGGCTGGCGTACACCTGCGATGAAGCCACCGAAATCAAAGGCGAAAATAACGGCACTCGCATGAAATGCAAACAGTGTAAGGGCGAGATCAAAATCGAGAACGTTCGCTTTTGCCCCTTCTGTGGATTTCAGCTTCGTCCTCGATCGGAAGAGCGCAGAAACGGCATTATCGTTTTTGCGGACGTCTCCGGATTCACCCGTCTAAGCCACACGTTAGATCCCGACAGGCTCCGTGAATTGATGGATCAGTTGATGACTCGATTCTCGGCGGACGTCCAGAAATGGGGAGGGGTGATCGACAAGATCATCGGGGATTGCATTCTTTTCGTTTTCGGCACCGAACACGCCCGTCCGGATGATCCCGAGCGCGCCATGGCGGCCATCCACGACTTGAGAAACGAAATGAAGTCCTTCAACGACCAACATTCGCTTCAACTTAGCCTTCACTTCGGCGCTTCGTACGGAACGGTTTCCGTGGGGTCGGTGGGAGCCTCCACTACGGTCATGGGAGATCCGGTGAACATGGCTTCTCGGCTCCTTCAGGTTGCCGGAGGGGATCAAGTGGTCGCCTCAAAGGAATTTGTGGATCTGCTCTCCGCCGATTACATTTTCGAAGCGCTCCCTCCCGTCGCGCTGAAAGGGTTTGACGGACCGGTAGTCCCCCACAAGTACATCGAAAAATCGCGAGCGGCTCTCTCACGGAAGAAATTGGTGGGCCGAGAAAATGAAATTCAAATTTTGTCGAATCGGATCGACGAGTTGGTTCGGGAGAAAAAAGGGGGAAAATTTTTTCTTTTTGGAAGTGCGGGGAACGGGAAAACGGCTCTTTGCGAAAGAGCCCGCGAAATCGCCGCCGAGCGGGGCGCGGATATCTTAAGTCTCTATTTTGAGGAAGGGGGCGTCGGCACCTTGGCCCCCTTCCTCACGCTGGCTCAACGGATCCTCTCCACGCACGCTCTCAAAAAACATCCCGATCTTGAAATCTGGGCCAAAGCGCTTGCGGAAGAACAGACCCGGTCTGAAATCGGCGTGGAACAACTGGAGATCTTCCTGACTCAATTCATCGAGCATGTTTTAGAATCCCGGCCCCTCCTTTTCCAAACCGAAGACGCGCATCGGGCGGAGGCATCCGGGTTGGCCTTGCTTGAGAGATTGATGAAAACGTTCGAAGAGAAGCCGGTGATCTTTCTAACCACAAGCAGGATTGCAAGCGACAAATTGGGAGAACCGCTGGAAGTGGCGCCTTTGTCCGAAAAGGATGCCCGTCATCTCGTCACAAACTTGCTAGGCGATTCCGGACGTTCCGAGCTTCTAGTCGACGAAATCATCCCCCAATGCGGCGGCAACCCGTTTGTCCTCCACGAGCTGGCCCGCGCGATCAAAAGAGGCGTTCCAAAGGAGAAGTTGTTCCAAGGAAACATCGACTTTCTCTTGGCCTCCTCGCTCGATTCGCTTACCCCGGAAGACCAAGAGCTGATAAAAAAAGCGTCAGTTCTAGGGTCTCGAATCCCCGCCTTTCCGCTGGCGCATCTTTCCGAGATAGAGCCTGAACGTCTCCAAATGCGGCTGGCCCAGACGGGGCTGGTGACGTTTCTCAAAAACGAGAAAATGTTCGTTTTCCGCCACGATCTCATTCGAGAGCATGCGTACCGCCGGATCAACCACACCGTTCGCAGCCAATGGCACGGGAAGCTGGGCGATTATTTGGCCCGGCAGGAAAGCTCTGCTGAGGAGACCGCCTATCATTACCTCCTTTCGGGCCAGCGGGAGAACGCGCTCCGTTGGTCGCTGGCTGCGGGCCGAGCTCTCTCCAAACTTCCGGGCAAGGATCGGGCACTCTATTTTCTTGAATGCGCACAAAAACTCGCGCTTGAGCTCGAAAACGCCGGGTCGCTCCGCGACGCCCTCACTTCTCGCTTTTACGTGGAGGCCAGAGGAAGAAGCGTGGCCGACGCCCTATCGATATTGAGTCAATGGTTCAACGACGCCCATTTCGTTTCCAGGGACGGGGTTTCAGAGCAATTGTGTTTGATCAGAGCGGAATTCTTCTTCGAGCGCGGCCAGTACGAGGAAGCGATCCGGGAGATCGAGAGCCTGACAGAGAAGGCGCCTCAATATGCCAAACCCGAACTCGGCCTATTGAAAGGGAAAATTCATGCCCAGTTGGGCCATCATGCCGAGGTGACCCGTATCGCGTTGCGGGCGCTGAGGAACGCGGAGCCGAATACGGACCTGACGGGGAATCTCTACAATCTCCTCGGATATGTGTCGTATCTGGACCAAGAGTTCCAACAGGCTTCGGACTTTTATCAAAGAGCGCATGCCGCTTTTGAAAAGACGGAGGATCTTCGCGGCGTTCAAAAAGCGCTTCTCAATCTGGGCAATCTCGCCTTTGTCCGGCACGACTACTCCCAGGCCAGGGATCGATACTTGGAATCGATTCAGATCGCATATCGATTCGGCGATCTGGTAGGCTACGGCGGAGGGCTTCTCCGGTTGGCCCAGGTGAATTACCGGCGGCTCAAGTTTTCCCTCGCGATCGCCAATTTAAAACGCGCGATCTCGTTGTTACAAAAAGGCCAAAACGAAAATCTCATGCACCAATGTCACCTTATGCTGGGAACGATCGCCGAGTATTTGGGGGATTTCGATGGAGCCGAGAACCGGCTCTCCCGGGCGCAAGCCTATTTTGACACGGCTCAAGACCCCTATAACAAAGGGCGTGCGCTTGCCGCGCTAGGGAAACTTCGCTTTAACCAGCAACGCTATCCCGAAGCTGAAAACGCGGTCGAGGAAGCCATACGTATTCTGGGAACCTATCCGAACGAGATCCAACGAGCGGAACTGCTCTTGATTCAAGTTCTGGAGCGGTCCGGCCGCCGTGAAGAGGCGAGGCGGAAACTCGACTTGTTTAAAGCCCGGCATCAAGGATCCAAGTTGGATCAAGTTGTGGAATCCGACTTCCTCTGCGTGGAATCGATGCTCACGGGACGACAAGACTCCGAAAGAAGAAAGCATCTGTTGAACTTCCTGGATCAAACCCGTACGAGCGCCATTCGAACCGATCGATTGCCGCTCCTGGTGGAAGCGCTGGAATATGGTTTGGAAGAGAGGCTTCTTAAAGAAGCCCTTTGTCTCGCCGATGAAATCAAATCCTCGTTTCCCCATGAGTATCAGATGAATTTTGAGAAAAAAGGCTATTTCCAGCGACTCCGGGAGCTATCCATTACCTGGAGCCAAGCGAAAACTACTGGAGAGCCCCCTCGGCAAATAGCGTGAGGCCGATCGGCGTTCCCACGAAAATCCCGCCGTCCGGCTGCCCGGACGAATCGCGTTTGAACGCCACGGCCACAATATTATTCGAAGGGAGGCCGTCGTTCACTGTGAAGGTAACCAGTTGAACGTTCCCCTCCATATCAACGGTAACGCGCTGAAGACCGATG
>DATDPG010000048.1 GCA_035292885.1 Bdellovibrionota bacterium
CCTTCCAATCTCCCCTTCCGTCTCGCGGAGAAAAGAAGTCTCATTCTGTGTTGAACTCGGAGAACATGCCGCTTTTCCCCGACCTCTGATGCGGCTTCGGTATTTTCTAAAAGGGCGCCCATGACCTCGTTCCCTTACGGCAATGTGACGAGCCTCAGCTCATATGGAACAGTGACGTGCGTGTAGCTCACGTACCTTTGGTTTGTGGCCGGATCGATGACCCGTGAGTTGGATCTTCCGACCATGTCGGTGCCCATGAGCAGTTTGGAGCCGCAGCCTGAACACAGAAATATAAAGACCTCTAAAATCGTAAGATTTTTTGTCATCTGAGTTTCCCCTCCCTCAAGCTCTGTTTCTCAAACGTCAAGGTGCACGATTCACTTCACGATAAACGTCCAATAGTCATACGCCCCGAAGGCGCGTCCGACACCTGTAAGGTTATAGGTTCTTTGCCGGAGCATCGTTTCGCAGTGGCCCCCCGTACTTCTAAACCACGCGTTCACGACGCTGGCGGCGCTCCCCATCCCCCAGGCGATGTTTTCCGCGTAGGGGTAGTTGGAGTGCACGAATGTTCCGGTCTGAGCCATGTACACGCTGTGGTCTCTGGCGAGCGATTGCATGTAGCTGTCCATCGTCAATGGAGAGGCGGGAGGCATGTTCGTTCCTGTACCCGGGCAGGTGGCACCGGTCGCGCGGAGCTGGTTGATCAATACGACGACCTCCTCTTCCGGTCCGATGTCCGGGGTCGTCGCGCTTTTTTGAACGGTGTTTTGGTCCCGGTTCCCACTGGTGTCTCGCGCCCGCACAACAAAAAAGTAGCTGGTTTTCTTTGAAAGGCCGGTCATTGTGTAGTTCGTGGTGCCAGGGGATGCCGTGGCCGAAGGATTCGTAAAGCTTACTGTGTCGGTCGTTGACATATAGATGTCGTAGACAATGGAAGCCTGCGACGTCAGATCGTCCGTCGCCGGGCTCCATGCGAGAACGATCGAGTAGGGCCCCACGGCCGTCGCGCTAGAAAGACCGGTGAATGTCGGCGATGTCGTATCGGGCACCGAGCTTAACGTTGCCGCGCTCCGGATGACGCTGTTGCTATCTCGGTTTCCACGCGCGTCCCGAGCCCTTACCGCAAAATAATAGAGTGTATTGGCGACCAGATTGGTGACTGAGTATCGAATGATCCCGGGAGCTGTGGTTACCTTCGGGCTGGCGTAATTCATCGTGGGTGAAGTCGAAAAATAAATGTCATAGACAATTCCGCTCGGTGAGGTCAGGTTGTCGCTGGCGGTGCTCCACGCGAGGTCGATCTGTTGGGGACTGGCCGGGATCGCGCTCGCAAGGCCGCCGAAGGTTGGTGGGATGGAATCGGACGGGGCGACAGGGGTGAAAGCGCTCCGGACGACACTGTTGGCGTCCCGGTTTCCTTCCGCGTCTCGTGCGCGAACGGAAAAATGGTACGTTGTGCTGCCGTTTAATCCCTTGACCTGCACAAACGTCGTTCCGGGAGGTGTGGTAAACGTCGGCGCCGAATAATTTATCGGCAATGAAGTGGATTGGTAGACGTCATAGACGATCGACGACGAAGAGGTGGCATCGTCCTTAGCGGCATTCCACCAGATATTGACGGTATCCCATGCGACGGCCATGGCTCCATAGATTCCCGTGAATGATGGGGGCTGGTTGGAACCTCCCGATGGCGTTGTTGCGCTCCGAACGACGGTGTTGCTATCCCGGTTTCCGGCCGCGTCTTTCGCCCTAACCGCGAACAAATAAGTGGTGTCGGCTGACAACGAGGTGGCTGAAAAACTCGTCACGCCGGGTGACGTCGTCGCCAAGGGCGCCGAATAGGTTATGGAAGAGGTTGTAGAGCGATAAATTTCATAAACGATTTGGCCGGTTGACGTTACATCATCGGTTGCCGGGTTCCACGCGAGATCAATCTGATTCGAGTTTATGGCGGTCGCGCTTACGAGGCCGGAAAAACTGGGAGGGGTTGTATCGCTGCTGGACAAAAATGTTGTCGCGCTTTTCTGCGCGCTATTCGTATCGCAATTCCCTTTTCCGTCGCAGGCTCGTACGGCAAAGAAATAGGTCGTTTCCGGAGACAGACCATTGGCGGGATAGCTGGTCGCTCCTAACGATGTTGTGGCCCACGGATTGGCGAAGCTGATCGTCGACGTCAGAGAGAGGAAGATCTTGTAGGCGATGCCGCTCTGAGATGTGACGTTGTCCGAAGCGGCTGCCCAAGTGAGAACAATTTGGTTCTGCCCTGTGGAGGTCGCGCTAACAATTCCGCTGAAGGTCGGTGGGATGGAATCGGACGGAGCGACATAGGTGAAAGCGCTCCGGACGACGGTGTTGCCGTCCCGATTTCCCTCCGCGTCTCGTGCACGAACGGAAAAATAGTACGTTGTGCTGCCGTTTAATCCCTTGACCTGCACAAAAGTCGTTCCGGGGGGTGTGGTAAACGTCGGCGCCGAATAATTTATCGGCAATGATGTGGATTGGTAGACGTCATAGACGATCGACGAGGAAGAGGTGGCATCGTCCGTGGCTGCACTCCACCAGATGTTGATCGTATCCCAGCTGACCGTCGCGGCGTTGTAAATACCGGAAAATATCGGAACGGCGGGGTCACTGAGCAAAACACTTTCCATGATCGATGATCCACCGTCAATCTCGTCGCCGGATTTTCTATCCGCGCCTGGCCCCTGTCCGCAACCGATCCATAATACAGCCAGGAACAGCTGAAGGGAGGAGCAGGCGGAGTTCTTCCTCCGCCTGCTTGTGCCAGGGTGGCTCATCTTTTCCCCGTATCCATTACGGCAACGTGATGAGCCTCAGCTGTTTGAGCGACTCATCGGTAAAGCTCACGTACTTTTTGTTTGTGGCCGGATCGATGACGAGCGAGTTGGATTTTCCAACAGTGCCAGTGCCTGCGAGCAACTGATTTGTATAATTTCCAGATGTGCCGCTGACCAATTGGAGGTCTCCCGGTCCATAGTTAAAGACGCTCATGAATGCCGCGCCGTTGGAATCGAGCGAAAGGGACCCAAGGAACGTTATCGCATTGATGTTCGGAACCAACTCTTTCGACCAGTTTCCCAATGCGTCGGCGCGAGCCGCGTACAAACCTTCATCCGGTTTGAAGAAAACCTGCGGCCTATTGGATGAATCAAAAACAAGCGCCGTTGAACCTCCAATATTGTAATGGAGAGTGCTGATCTTCCATACGCCATTGGAACGGTAGGCATAACGAACCTGTTTGGTGTAACCAATAATGTAGTACGTGTAGGTAACCGCGACATTTCCCAGATTGTCCACAGCTATGGAAGGATTGCCTTCATAGCGAGTTCCACCCGCAACGTTGCTGTCATCCACGGCGGAGGTCGTCCAGCCCGTTCCCGAGTTTTCCGCCAAGTATATGAGCGCTCCACCTGGTGCAGAAGCTAGGTACGAAATGTATTTCTTCCCATTGGGTCCCATAGCCACCAATGGAGCTCCTGTATCAAAATCCAACGATTCCGTTTTCCACGACAAACCATCGGAAGAAACAACCCAGAGGTGACCGTTATTCGTGCCGCTTTCCCAAGTATTTGAAAAAGCGATGGTGGGATGGCCCGCGCTGTCAAATTTCATATTCATGGAGCTTGGGCCATAGTCCCCACCTTTGAAACCGAGCGATTGAATCTCCCACGTACTTCCATTGAGACAGCCGTACTTCAATTCGGACTGGCCCTTGATTATATAATTGAAAAAGCTAACACAAAGCTGCTTTGTGACCGGGTTCATCGCCATCGCTTGAGGTAACACGTAACTTCCCAAGGCGATTACACTGCTCGGCAAATCTTGCGGAGCGACAGGGGTCGGCGTCGGATCAGCTTTGGGAGGTTTACCTCCTTTGAGCGCAGAAGAATCAAGAGAAGAATCAAGTGAAGTATCGGTGCTTCCACTTTCGTTGCTGGTTGAAACGTTGTTAGACCCGCAGCCGATAACCAGAAATAAGATCGCGATGAGCCAGTTCATGAGGTCTCCTTTCAGATTCTTCCATGGTTCAAGGCAGAATTCGTGCCGAGGATCTAACCATTTGAAAGTAATATGTTTTTCCTATTCGATGGAAACGGAAAGCCCAGTCTCGGCCTCTCCGCTTTGCAATTCTTGCGTCGAAAATCTAAAAACTCTTTTTAATTCAATGGATTAATCAAGGTTGGTCAAACAAGACAATTCGCAAAAATGCGAAAAAGGGCTTTGGTAACTGATTAATTTTATTTGTAAATGGGAGTATAATTCAATTATTGAATTCGTTTCAAAATCCTACCCCTTACTCCTTAGTTCGTGAGATTCCAGGCAAACACCGGGCAAAGGTGTTTGAAGCGCTGGATCCTCAGAATCACAAAGAATGCATCCTTAAAATGGTTCCCAAAGATCTTTTGTCTCCCGCGGATGTCGTGGGACTGCGCAAAGAGTTTGAATATCTTTCTAAATTTCGCCATCCCAACCTGGTCCAAGTCCTTGACTTCGGCGAGAGCGATTCTTGGACATGGCTTGTCAGTGAAAAGGTGGAGGGGCTTCCTTTACGTGAACTAACGGCGACTGTTCCGGAGTCGGAGCTTATTTCATGGGGAGCGGTTCTTCTCGACACGCTAGCGTTTCTTCATGACCGCGGGATCGTTCATCACGATATCAAGCCTTCCAACATTTTGATTGGTCTTCAAAAAAAGCCGGAAACCTTGAAACTGATCGACCTTGGACTTGCTACCCGTCACTATGTCCGTGGACGCAAAGAAGGGATACGCGGAACGCGGGGGTATTTTGCGCCGGAACTTCTCACGGCAGGTAGCGTCGACCATCGAATTGACTTATACGCCCTGGGAATCACTCTTCAAAGGTTGCTCCGCGGCGAGCCGAGTTCACGTTTTCGTTTTTGGCTGAGAAAGATCTGCCAGGAAAATCCCGAAGAGAGGTTTCCCCACGCACAGGTTGCCAAGGCTGTTCTCCTCAAGAAAAAGGACCGGGAGGTTACGTTAGAGCCGTATCTTCTCGACTCGCTACCGTGGGCAAGATGCCGGTCTTTATGGAAGCGTGTATCCAGTGAATGTAAGACGTTTCATTCTAAATGCTTTCTTCTGCGTGGAGAGGAAAGCGAACTTTCGCAGTTCCAAAGCGCTCTTCGCGCCGAGCTCGTGAGGGACGGCGTGGAGGTGAAGGTCGCCCGGTCGCCAGAGGAGATCGACTGGAAATGGCCTTTCCAAAAAGCCGCTCAGGCTGCCATCATCATATATAGAGGCGGCGACTTTCTTTCTCCGCTTGAAGAGTGGCTCAAAGAAGTGTCCGTCCGGACCGAAGGGAAAGTAAACATCGTCTGGCTGGAGCCAAACTGGACCACATTTTCCCCAGGCCAGGATTGGAACCTATTTCATCTCGGTCCGTTGAGCCAGGACGAGCTGAAAGGGCTCTTGGATGAACTTCATCCCGAACTCTCGTTGGAACCGCAACTGATCGCCGACTTGTACAGCAAAACCGGAGGGGAAACGACGGTACTGCGGGAAGTGCTTCAGCGACTTTTGCAAACCCATCCTTCGCTGGAAGTTTTTCGCCAAAAGCTCATTTCGGATATCACAACCGGAGAACCGATCTCCGGTACAAGCCAGCCCACTTCCTCGGGAGTCAAAGACGAACTTTTTCAAATCGTGCTCTGGGGAGAAAGGGCCCTCCCGACGCAATGGTTTTATGATGCAGAGGACCGCCTTTCAAATTGGATTCAGTCCGGTATCGCCTATGTATACGAACAAAAGGGGATCTCTTTTTTAAAGGCTCTCGTTCGACCGGCGGACGATGCCCCGCTTCGTCCCACTCAAATCGCATGGCTGGAAGAGAAACTTTCCGGCCCTTATTCGCTTTCTTCCGATCTTTTGGGGCTTACAACCTCCCTTTCACTTCGCGCAGGCCTGCATCCGGTTTCCGCGCGGGCCGGAGGGCGCCTTATCCGAAAATTTTTGCGAGAGCGGAAGTTTGAACAAGCTTTGGCCTGGCTGGATGAGTTGAAAGATGTTTTTCGCGCCGCACCCCAATTCCTTCGGACACGCCTTCGTCTGCTCGTTGAAATCGGCCGCGTCGAGGACGCAAAATCACTTGCCCAGTCGATTTCACCCCGCGAGATTCCGAAAAAGTTGGCGGATCGCCTCGCTTTTTTGGAGGGGAGGTATGCGGAATGCGCCCCCTCTCCAGAAGTGTTGATTCGAATGGGGCGCTTTAAAGAAGCGTACGAGGAAGCGGGGCAAAAACTCGCGCGGGCCTTTGTTCCAAAAAGGAAAAAGGCCGAATATGAACGGCGGGCGGGGCTCGCCGCTTACTATTGTGAGGATCTGGATGCGGCTCTGTCGCACTTTTCCCTTTCACGTTTGCTCTGGCGCCGACTCAATGACATCGCCGGGTATACTCCTACACTCAATCAACTGGGGATGGTTTATGCACGCATGGGGAGAATCAAGAACGCCCTGCGTTGCTATCGCCATGCGGCTTGGCTTTCCGCCCAACAAGGGGACCGACGCCGGAGCTTAAATTACCTGCTCAACCTCGCCATTTTGCAGGTTCAGACCGGGGATCTGGAAGCCGCCGTCCGGAATTTTGAAAAAGGGAGGACGGCCTTCCGTCTCCTTGGACTCCCTTCGGAACAAATCATCTGGACACAAAATCTCGCCAATCTTTGGTTGCGGATCGGAGCCGTGGATAAAGGGGCGAGGTTGGTGCGCGAGAGCGATTCATTGGTATTTCAACATGGGACCCCAGATCAGAAAATTTATCAGAACGTTTTACGGGCCGACATTTATTCCCTGCGAGGAGATCTGAAATCTTTTCTTTCGCAGGTAGAGGCCTTGCCAAGAGAAGCTCCTCCTCCGCGTTTCGCTTCGGCCATCCAGAATCTTCTGGCTGAATCGACTTATCTGCAGGGAAACCTTTCTCGCGCCATTGAGCTCCTGCCGCGCGACGCAGCCAATTTGTTTCACTCTATTCTTCTGCGTAGCGAGTGGGAATGGAAAGAGAAGCTCATTGACCACAAGGAACTGGCCAAGCGGTATCGAGAAGGAAAGGAGGAGGTCGGAAAAGCGAAAGATTGTTTTTACGAACTCATGCGTCTTCGCTTTTTGGGGCTCATTCACCAAGCCAGACCCAAGAACGCTTCTCCAGATGATCTTTCTCGCGAAGTTGAAACGCTCATCCAGCAAATCGAAAAGCGGATGCCGCCTCAAATTTTGGGTCCGCTTCGAAATCAGATCGATCGATGGTTCGTGACGGAAGACAAAACCGTTTTAGAGCAAACCAAAGCTGGGGACGAACGAAGCGTTTCGGAGCTACGGAATGAAGAGCGCACAGCGCTTCGAATGTTTCTCAAGATTTCGCATTCCGTCGCCGAATGGGCCGTTCCCGATCAGGTAATACGCGCCATGCTCCTAGAAATGATCCGACTTTCCCGGGCGGCCCGCGGAGGGGTTATTCTGAAGAAGGATGACCAACTTGAGTCCGGCCAGTTTATCGGCCAGAAGTGGGAAAAGGAAATCGATCTCCCGCTCGAACTTTCACGGTCCGTTGCAAAACGAGCCATGGAACAAAACCAGACCATTTTGCTTCACGATGCTCGCGAGTACACTTCCTCCGGCCAATTCGGCGCCTCGCTCTCCTCGCATGACCTCCGTGGAATCCTCTGCATCCCTCTTCGTTGCAGGGGAGAAAACTTTGGTGCCATCTACTTGGATGATCCGAATCAGCCTTTTGCCCTTTCGGCGGATGATCTCGAATTGCTACAGGGGATCACCGACCAAGCCGCCGTAACGCTTCATTCAACCATGCTCATGGAGCAAATCCAGAAGGAACAGAAAAGGATCCAAAATTTAAACGAATCGTTGGAAGAAATGACCTTGCGTTTGAAGCAGCGGATCTCGCATTTGGAAGAGATGAGAACCCCTTACGGATCTTCCAAATGGGAGCCGTTTGGAATCGTGGGAGCGAGCGAAGCGATGCGGCTTGTTCTTCAGGCATCTGAGAAAGCGGCGTTAAGCTCCAGCCGGATTCTGATCTGGGGTGAAACGGGAACGGAAAAAGAAGCCCTCGCGAAAGGGATTGTCGCCATGAGCGACCGTGCCCAGAAACCGCTGGTGGTCATTGACTGCGCCGCAATCCCTTCGGCCCTTTTTGAAGGAGAGCTTTTCGGTTATGAGCCTGGGGCGTTTACAGGAGCGACTTCACCCCGAACCGGCCTTCTTCGCTCGGCTAAAGACGGGACGCTTCTCCTGCAAGGGATCCAAGCCTTGTCCTCTCCGGTGCAAGTAAAACTTTTGCGCGTACTTCAGGAGAACAAGACGCGCCCCCTTGGGGGGGAAGCGGAATATGAGGTGCTGGGGAGGTGGATTGCCACTGTGGACCAGAATCCCAAGGAGCTGATCCAAAAAGGTACGCTGCGGGAAGATCTCTATTTTCGATTGGCCGCATTTGAAATTCTCATCCCCCCTTTGCGGGAGCGGAAAGACGACCTCCCTTATTTGGTTCGGCACCTCCTCCGGGACGTTGCGCAGCGGGAGGGGAGGGCCCCCAAACGGATCAGCCGGGCGGTTCTGCACCGCTTTTCTCAATATCCTTGGCCGGGGAATATTCAAGAGCTGGCAAACGAGTTGGAGCGGGCGTCGCTCACCTCCGAAGGGGATCTGATTGACCTCCCGGACCTGTCACCCCCTCTCCAAACGTGGATTCCGGCTCAAGAACCGGCAATGAAGCACAAGCGGGCCTTTCCCAAACTTCGAGGGACGATTGAAAAAAAGATCATCCAAAAAGCGATCCAGCAAGCGAAAGGAAATTATCGACTGGCGGCGGAGCGACTTTCCATTTCGCTTGCCACCTTCTATCGGAAGCTTGCGAAATACGAGATTCAATAAGCGGAGTTTGGGAAAAGAACGAAGCCGTTATCTGTTGCGATAAAGATTCCGCCGTTCGGAGATAAAGCGAAGGAGTTAATTCTTAAACTCGGGAGTCCGTCCGCAACCAAGTAATTCTTAAATAGAGGAGCTCCCGACATATCGAGCGTCATGTGACTCATTCCGTACGTCGTCCCGATCCAGATTCCGCCCTTGCCGTCGTCGGCCAATGCTGAAATCTGGAAAAAGGAAAGGCCATCCTGCATGGTGAACGTTTTGAATTGCGCGATGCCATTCTCAAACGCAAGTCGCACCAGACCTCTGCTCCATGTGCCGATCCAGACCGTCCCCTCCTTTGTTACGAGCAAGCTTGTCAGACCAAAGCGCTCGTCTGGCATCCCATCGGACGTGGTGTATACACGTGTCTCCAATCCTCCGCTGCTGTTCCAGGAGAAATGCGTCAGGCTTCCGTCGTATGTACCGATCCAAAGGTCGTCTTGGAGACCTCTCGCCAGGGAAAAAATACGGTTGTCAGAAAGAGGGCTGTTCTGTGTGTCAAAATTTGAAAATGTGGTTTCGCCGTTGGCGTATATGCCATGGCTTAAGCCCGCGGACGTGCCGATCCAGACTCCTCCCAGTGCATCTTCAACGATCGTCGTAATATCGTTGCTCGGAAGACCATTTTGCGCGCTGAAATATTCCGTTACGTATCTCCCATCGACAAGCCTGAGATGATAGAGACCGATATCTCCCCCAGCCCAAAAACCTCCCGCTTGATCGCTCACGAAGGTGCGAATCGCTCCAAAGACAGGAGGTATTGAGGATTCAAAATAAGATTCACCGTTGGAGATCTGCAATCGAGCCAATCCTAGCGATGTCCCGATCCAAGCACCGTTGTCATCTGCCATTACCGCCTGAATGTCGTTGCTCTGGAGAGGTTCATTCATGTCAAACTGCACAACGGAAGAGGTGACCGGATCTACGAAAAACAGTCCGCTCCACCATGTACCCGCCCACACTCCTCCCGTTTCATCGAATTCAAAGCTCAGGATGGTTTGCCATTGAAGAGGAGTGCCGAGGAACATCGAGAGAAATTGAAATTGATTTTGCTGAACTACCACTTGCATCGGGCCACTGGCGGTACCGATCCAAAGCTCCCCGTTTCGATCCACGTTCAGGCTTTCAATCCGATTGTTCAACAAACCGTCGTTGGATGTGAAAAAGCGTGCATCGACCGTGCTGTTGTTTATCAGGAGTCTTCCCAAGCCAGAGTCCGTGCCGATCCAAACTGCACCGTCCGTTGGAACGGCAAGGTGCTTGATCACTTGGGAGAAATACTGCTCATACGATGTCACTTGTGGGAGATTGTTTTCAATGCGGAAATGAAAAAGGCCATGAACGGTGCCAATCCAGAATCCTCCACTTTGATCCAATGCCAGTGTGTCAACATAATCCCCATTCAGGAATGAATAACATTCGTTTCCGATCGCGCCATTTTGTATTGTCACGTGACAAATTCCATACGCCGTCCCAACCCAGAGGCTTCCGGGTTGGTCTGCAACCATACTTGTTGCTGTCACAGGAACCGTTTCAAATCGCGCTTTTCCTCCATCGAACGTGAGATGAGCGAGCGTCCATGGATAGACGATCAACCATAATCCCCCTTGCCCGTCATCCGCGAGGTTATAAACAATATTGTAGGAGGGGAGACCATCAGCCACTGTGTACTTGATCGGATAAATTGATCGGGGAGATTTTGTGAGATCCTCGTTTGCAAGAAAATACAATCCATCTCTCGCAGCAAGATAAAGTCCACTGTATGTACGAACAATGTCGTGAACGACCGACGGAAAACGCCGTGACCAATAAAGCACCGGTTCCTGAATGGCATTAAGTTGTGGACCGCCTGGAAGATATGTCGGACCGTTCGGCCACAAATAGACTTCATCCCCGGGTTGAACACCGCTGATCACACCACGGAAAGATCCGTCAGAAGCGACTGAAGCAAAACATTCCGGAGAACCGTTTATGCCAATCTTCTGAGCGCAAATCTCCGTGACTCCTCTTGCTGCAGCACCGGCAAAACCGGTGACAAGGGCCCGAAGTGAACTGGAATCGACGCTTTGAACGAAGACAAGATCTCTCTTCAGAGGAGGGGCTAAAGGGACAGGTTCAAGGCCAATATTGCTATCTGGAGTTTTGTTGGTCGATGTGAGGTCCGTTATCGCCGCTTGCTGACCTTCAGACGAGCTATCCGTCAGGCAACCGGAAACCAGAAAGCAGAATGCCGTGAGAAAGTGAACGGCCACCCACGGCAAGCGACCAGATCTCACGACACACGAGGGCGTACTTCCCATAAGTGACAAATATTCAAAATTTAGACCATCGGTTAGCCCTCAAATCGTATGGATTTGTTCATATAATCAACACAGTAGCCGTTGCAGGCCGCTGGAAGTTCTCTACTAGACGTACGAAATGTTGCCCAAGTACGCAAAAAGTAGCGAGTCCGCGCCAAGACATGACATGGGTCGATTCGCGGCCGACAGGAGGCTG
Organism: Bdellovibrionota bacterium; assembly: GCA_035292885.1. NCBI lineage: Bacteria > Pseudomonadati > Bdellovibrionota > Bdellovibrionota bacterium. Next base: position 11,457 of record DATDPG010000048.1, read on the forward strand.
AGGATCATCAGGGTGGAATTGCCATATAAATATATGGCTGATTCGCGGTATAATGTGATGGCTTCCTTTCGTGGGCTTCACGGTCACGGTTGGAGCGTTTTGAATGGAATGAAGAGAAGGAAAGGAAAAACGCTGCAAAACACGGGGTCAATTTTCTTGTTGCCTCAAGGGCGTTCTACGATCCACTCCGGATCATTGCGGTGGATGAGTTGCATAGCGAGGCGGAACCGAGGCAATTCTGCATCGGGAAAGTGGATGAGCGCATCATCCTATTGGAGAAATGGACGGGTGTTATATGAGAAAGAGAACAAGAAGCTTTAGTGGTCAGCCGATTGGTAAACTGCTGGTGGTAAGGGATTTTTTGCCTCCTCCTGAAAAACTGCTTCAGAGGGAGGCCAGAATGAAAATCACGATCACCCTGGATGCCGCTACGGTGCGATTCTTTAAGACTGTGGCCGTCAAAATGGGGCTTAAATATCAGAGGATGATCCGGGAGGTTCTGAAGGGGTACGCCGCTCGGTACGCCTAGTCTTTACTGGCCACATTTTCGGGGGGAAGGTCAATTCCACTATGGCGTGCAGGCGAGTTCGGCGTACGCGGTTTGAACCATGCACCGAAAACGCAAAGTCTGTTGTGCAAGATGAACGGCTTCGATGCCGCCCGTAGTCCGCAACCAAACCTCTTCGTTGATTTCAACGGATCCCTCGATCTCCTCGCAGGGCGCTAACGCTCCTTTAAGGCACGGGGTCACTTCTCGGATCGAGAAGGAGACTTCACCATTGGACAAATCGGGGTTCGCCGCAAAGAAATTGTTGTCGACAAAAAGGTCGACGTGGATAGGTGTCTCCGCGGAGGCAACGTAGGAAGCAGGCCACCCATCTGAGTTCACTACAAAGGAGAGGATGTCGCTTGCACCACCTTGCGGAGCGCCCACGTCCTCAAAATAGATGCCGAAAATATAAGGCGTTTGGTCACACGCAAAATGCTCACGGCAGACCACGCGATCAAACGTCCGAAGCTCTTCGTCAATCTGTACAGACGCCGTCTGTGTCGTTTCGTCGCCATCGCACGCAGCCAAGAAGCCCATCAGGAACGCTGGAAGCAAGAACTGTTTCCGTGTCATCGCTTCCCTCCTTCTCTTACTGGCCTATACCCGAAGAAGAAACTTCAACTTCGCAAGCCGGAGCAACCGCCTCAATGGAACAGACAAACGCTAGGAACTGTGGTTCGAGCGTAGCTGTCTTGTCCCCCTCGTTGTTCTCCAATGTCACTCGGCTCTTGATCTCGATCTCGCCCTCGATGTCCGCGCACCGCGCAGGGGGATTCACGGAAGGACAGCTGGGGGCCGGAGAGGTGCTGAGTACGATCGTGTCGGTTGTAAGATTCGTAGGGCTCCGATACAACTCCTGTTCCCAAAAGACTTGAATCGTGGCCGGGCCATCGCAGGCAAGAGATAGGCATGTAGGATCGTTGGGAAAATCAAACGAGATCGACGTAGAGTCTGACCCAACGGACAAGCTGGAAAACGGATTTTTGAACAGAACGTTAAAACTGAGGAGCTTGCCACCGCAATCGTAACCTTGAATGCATCGGACCTCTTCGAATGATACCGCCTGTTGGTTCAGCTGAATTTGATGGCTTGAGCTCGCCTCGTCACCGCCACATCCGATCAGGACCGAAAGTTGAATGATCGAAAGAAAGCATTTTGTCGGTTGATTCATAGCGAGGTCCCCTTTCTTTACCTACCCTCAATGTTAACGCCACCAGCCGCGTCACTTCGAGATCTACCATTCACATTTATGAAAAATTTGTTATCAAATGTTAACGATCGGGCAATCCCTCCGAGTCCTAGGGAAAGCGGGAGAGGGTACAAGCCTATATGATCCAAGAGATGCTCCCGACGGCCAAGGGAGCTAAATCGATGGCTTTCAGAGCTGAGTTTACGGCGTTCGCGATATCGATGCGCGAGTCGATGAGCGTTCCATCTAGATCGAAGATCAAGAGTCCGAGATTAAAAGTTTCCGAGATTGATTCTCCAATGGTTTAGAGCATCCAACCATTGTTTACATTTGTTAACACAATAATAAGTTGTGTTAATCTTTTGATTGTCGCGACTGAAACCACTCGGTAAAATATTATATGTGAGACGTATATTCATCATTTTGACGTTAACGTTCGGAGCGGGAGCAGGTTTTCTTGCGTGCGACTCCGACGAAACCACTCCGTCTCCGTCACCTACGCCGCAAACGATTGACTACACCTGTAAAGACAGCAGCGATTGCGTGACGGTGATCGGAAGCTGCTGCGGCTGTCCGTATATCGGCGTGAATCGGAACTCGGCTGAAGCTGCGACGGTCGATTGCTCCTGCGACTCGAGCAAGGAACCGTGCGTCGGTTGCGCCGTCCTGGAATGTTCCGAAGGAAGTGTGGTTTGCGAAGATGGCACTTGCACTTACATCTACGCGCTCCCCTAAGCCCCGATGTTATAAAAGTGTCCGGATTCATCTGAAACCACGACATGTGAAAGGTTCCATCCGAAGCCTGAAGGACGTACGGGTCTTCATCTTTGTCCAACCCAAATGTAAGTTGTTTTGGCTCGGTATCCTCGCTATCCACGTGGTCACAGCCGAAGGAAAAAACGGAAAGCACGATCAACGGAACCCATGCAAAAGGGGGAGCTTTCAAGTCTGGCGAGCCAGGCTAGCGATAAAAAACCCGTCGGTCCCGTCCACGTCGGGGCGCAGAAGCTTAGGCTTCCCGGCCAGGCCAAACTGGGTCGACTGACGAAGAAAGGTCTCAATCAGTACTTTTCGTAAGTGCCCAGATCGACGTCAATCTCCACTCGCGCGCGGTCCCCCTGCCCGCTTCTCTTTTACCGGCGCCAGGAGAGGCACTTTATTACGGAACACCGTCGCTGAGCCAATCGGCGCGACCCGGACATTATAGAATCAAACCCAACGGAATTCGGGACATGCTCGAACCGGGGACTGTGCGATCTCCCTTCGGATCACCTCACCCCCGTCTACGAGGCGATCCGAAAAGAGATCGCCGCATCGCCGGTCCTCCACGCGGATGAAACGCCCTGGAAGCTTTTGGAGGGGGACGAGACGCCCAACTGGCAGATGTGGGGCTTTTTCAACGAGAAAGGCTCCTACTACAGCGCCCACGATACGCGGGCGGGAGAAGTGGCCGGCGAATTTTTAAAAACCTGCCAGGCCGAATATCTCGTGAGTGACGCTTTTTCCGGCTACGGGAAATGCACAAAGGACACGAAGATTCAGAACGTTTATTGCAACGCCCACGCCCGGAGGAAATTCATCGAGGCGGAGCTGAGCTATCCCGAAGCGACGAAGGTCATCGAGGGGTACCGCTCGATCTACTGCGTATTCCGGAGCAAATCGGCCGGTGATTCCGGGCCAAGCCGGCCAGTGATTCCGGAGGATGTCGGCCGGGCATTCCGGAGGATGCCGGCCACCCATTCCGGGCCATGTCGGCCACCCCGCATGGGGTGTGGATAAGT
>DATDPG010000049.1 GCA_035292885.1 Bdellovibrionota bacterium
CTCTGGAGAATCTACGGAATCCGGAGACGGTGGTTTTCAATCGTCACCAGCCGGACGTTGCGGTGGAGCCGGTAGTCTGAAGGGGGGAATACGATGACGCAGCAGTTGGAAATCAGTTTGATGCGAAGCTCAATTGGTCTGACTCCAAACCAGCGGAAGAACCTTCTCGGATTGGGGCTATTTCACCGTCATCAGCGCGTGATTTTGAACGATACTTCGTCCGTTCGCGGAATGGTGATGAAAGTGATCCACCTGGTGGATGTGAGTCGGGCTGCTTCCGCGCGAGCGGCGGCATCGACTCGCCCGATGATGGAGATCATCCCTCCCGCGACGCCGGTCGTAACGGAACCTTCCGCGACTCAAAAGAAAAAGATGAAGAAGGCGGAAGATGAAGCCAAGGTGGTCCAAGCGAAGCCGGCCGAGCCGGCGAAAAAAGAAGCGAAGAGCGCGGCGCCGAAGGCTACAAAGACGACGGCCAAGAAGGCCGCACCGAAAAAGAAAACAACTTCCGCTAAAGGGAGGAAATAGAAATGAACTTGTCGAATCTTCGCTCTCCCCGAGGCTCAAGAAAGGCGAATCGACGAGCCGGAAGAGGAGAAAGTTCCGGTCTCGGAAAGACGGCCGGTCGCGGTCATAAAGGACAAAAGTCCCGTGCGGGACGATCGCTCAAGCAAGATTTTGAGGGGGGACAGATGCCGCTGGCTCGGCGTGTTCCAAAGTTCGGCTTCACGAATATCTTTCGGCAGGAGACCCATGTGGTCAATTTGCGCGATTTCGATCGGTTTGATGCGGGAGCGGTCGTGGATGCCGAAGCTCTTCAAAAAATCGGTCTTCTCAACACCAAACGTGCTGGACGGTGGAAGGTCTTGGCTGCGGGTGAAATTAAGAAGGCGTTGACGATTAAAGCACCGGCCTTCAGCAAGGGTGCGGTGACCGCTATCGAGAAGGCGGGGGGAAAGGCCGAGGTCGTTAAGTAGATCCATGGCCAACATCGCGAACGTAGCGAAGATTCCCGAGCTGCGGAATCGGATCCTCTTTTCCTTGGGTCTGGTCGCCGTCTATCGTCTCGGGGTTCAGGTGCCGGTGCCCGGAGTGGACGCCGCCGCCCTTCACCAATTATGGGCCGACCAGGGTCGAGGGACTTTACTGGAAGTGTTCAATCTGTTCAGCGGCGGAGCGCTCGAGAATTTCTCGATCTTCGCGCTGGGCATCATGCCCTACATCAGCTCGTCGATTATTTTACAGCTCTTAACGGTGGTTTTCCCTTATCTGGATCAGCTGCAGAAAGAAGGCGAATTCGGACGCCGAAAAATCACGCAGTACACGCGCTACTTAACGGTGTTCTTGAGCTGCATACAAGGGTTCATGATGGCGACGATGTTCGAGCACCGGGGAGGGGTCGGGCAGGTTCAGCTCGTCATCAATCCGGGCTGGGCATTTAAGTTCCAGACGGTCGTTTCGCTCGCGTCGGGGACGTCGTTCCTGATGTGGCTCGGGGAACAGATGACCGAGCGCGGCGTCGGAAACGGAATCTCGTTGATTATCTTTTCGGGCATCGTGGCGGGGTTCCCTGGGGCCGTCATCCAAACGGTGGGCATGATCCGGGAGGGCGAGATGCAGCCGCTCGGATTCTTGATGCTTCTCGTTCTGATGCTCGCCGTCGTCTACGCGATCATTTTCTTCGAACAGGCCCAACGGCGCGTGCCGGTTCAATATGCAAAACGGATCGTCGGCCGGCGAATGTATCAGGGGCAGGGGACGTATTTCCCGATCAAGTTAAATTCTGCCGGCGTCATTCCGCCGATATTCGCCAGCTCTCTTCTGGTGTTTCCGGCGACGATCTCTTCCTGGGCTCCCGGATCGACGGGATGGATTCATCGAATTACGGATCAGCTTAATTATGGAGGGTGGCTCTATAATAGTTTGTATGTCGCGCTGATCGTATTCTTTTGTTATTTCTACACGGCCATTCAGCTCAATCCGGACGATGTCGCCGAGAACATGAAGAAGTACGGCGGCTACGTTCCGGGAATTCGGCCGGGCAAGACGACGGCGGAATATATTGAGAGAGTCGTGGAAAGACTCACACTCATCGGGGCGCTCTATATTTCGGCCGTGTGCGTGTTGCCGATGCTGCTAAAAACCGAAGGGGGCGTGTCGTTTTATTTCGGCGGTACGAGCCTCTTGATCGTCGTCGGTGTCGCGCTGGACACCGTCGCCCAGATCGAAGCCCATCTGTTGACCCATCATTACGAAGGATTCCTGGGGCCGCGCGCCAGCCGGATTAAGAGCCGAAGAGGATAGGGTGTGAACGTGATTCTTCTTGGAGCGCCGGGCGCGGGGAAAGGAACGCAAGCCAAGGAAATGGCCGGGCGGCACCACCTCGCTCATATTTCCACCGGAGACCTTCTCCGCGAATCGGTAGCGAAGGGGAGCGAATTGGGCAATAAGGCCAAAGGTTATATGGATCGCGGGGCCTTGGTGCCGGACGAAGTCGTCGTGGGACTGATTCGCGAAAAACTCCCCAAAACGGGCGGTTTTGTGCTGGACGGCTTTCCCAGGACGGTCGAACAGGCGGACGCGCTTGATTCCATGCTCAAGCTCGAGCGGAAGTCGGTGGATCACGTGATCAGTCTGACCGTGGCGGACTCCGAGGTGATCCGACGGCTGGCGGGGCGCCGGCAATGTCCCCGGGGGCATGTTTTTCACATTGAATTCAGCCCCTCGGCGAAGGGAGACCGATGCGATCGTTGCGGAGAAGATCTGACCGTTCGGTCGGACGATCAGCCGGAAACGATTCGAAAGAGACTGAATGTCTATCGCAAACAGACGGAGCCGCTGGTCGCGAGGTATCGGGACGCCGGACTATTACGCGTCGTGGAGGGGTCGGCGCCGCCGAAAGAGGTTGCCCGCTCCATAGACCGATCTATCGGACTTCAACCATGATATTGCTAAAACGTGATCAAGATATCGAAATTATGAAGAAATGTAACACAATCGTGGCGGAAGTTTTGGAGGCTCTTAAGAAAGTCGTTGAACCTGGAGTCTCCACGTTGGAGCTTGACCGGGAGGCCGAGGCGTTGATTCAAAAGAAGGGGGCGAAACCGGCGTTCAAGGGATACCGGGGATATCCCTTCACTCTGTGCGCCTCCATCAACGAGCAGGTCGTGCACGGAATGCCTTC